>JBILGL010000102.1:0-10248 GCA_044351075.1 Isosphaeraceae bacterium
AGGGAGTCTCTTCAAAACGGCCTTGATATTCAGCCAGCGAATCTTCGGGCACCTGTAAGGCGAGATGCGGAACTGTTGTGGGGTAATAGAAAAAAAACGGGCGATTTTTATTCTGTTCGATGAATTTTATTGCCTGCTCATTGATAAGATCAGGTGCATATTCTTCGCCTTTATATCTGTCGTATGACGACTTTGCAAGTGGGTCGGCGTCGGCTGGAAATTTTTGATGTGCCGGAAAAAGCTTGTTTTTCAGCTCGACCTTAGTGTCGTTATCCCAGAGATAAGCCGGGTAAAAATTATGTGCCCTGGCCTGACAGTTATAGCCGAAAAAGCGGTCGAAGCCCTGTTTTACCGGGCGGCCATCGCTATCAGGGCCACCCAGCCCCCACTTGCCAAACCCACCGGTTGCATAGCCGTTTTCATTTAAAATTCTTGCGATTGTTTTTGTGCCGGGTAGCAGAGGATATTGTCCTTCAGGCTTTGTTTCGCGATTATCACGAATTTGTGCATGGCCAGGGTGCTTACCGGTCATCAGGACACAGCGGCTGGTGGCACAAACGGGGTTGCCGCTGTAATGACGCGTCAGTTTCATCCCATCCTGAGCAATTTTATCAAGTGTTGGTGTTTTGATTTTCTTCTGGCCAAAAGCACCAATATCGCCATAGCCGAGGTCGTCGGCGATCAGGAAAACGATGTTCGGCGGGCGATCGTTTTTTTCCGCTGCGTTGCCATAAGAGCAGGGCAGAATTAAAGAGAGTAAAATAAAGGCACGGCAAAGAGATGAATTGTATTTCTGGTAGTACATATGAGAGGCCTGATCGCAATTAGGATGAACGGGCAAGCGGAAATATATATTAACAGTTCCCGGAGGAAAACAAAAAATAATTCAGTACTGATCATCTGGAAAAATGTTCATGGCTTCGCTACCATAAATTTATCCTACCACGTCTGCTTTTCTTCTCGACTGATTTGCCGGTGAATCACATGAAAAACTGGTTTTGCTGCAATAAATCCAATCGAATCAGATTCTTTCTAATATTATCACTTATTTTTATACTGAATCGGACGAACAGCCGAGGTGAAACCGGTTTAACTCGCCAGCAGATTCAGCAAGTCCGGGCGATTTTTTCAAACAACTGTTTTTCCTGCCATGGTCCGGATGAGAAAAACCGCAAAGCAAAATTAAGGCTTGATTTACGGAAAGATGTCTATTCAAAAGGCGAATCAGGCACGCCAATCGTGCCCGGCAATATCGAAGAAAGTCTTGTTTTTGATCGAATTTCATCGACCGAGAGCGATGAGATGATGCCACCGCCCAAGAGTGGCAAAACGCTGAGCAGCAGCGAAAAAGAGCTCATTCGGACTTGGATTTCCGCAGGTGCTCCGTGGGCGGAACACTGGGCTTTTGAGCCGCCAGTCAGGCCAGAAGTGCCTCATTTCAAGGATGGCGGCCAGATTCAAAACCCAATCGACGCATTTATCAGGCAGAAGCTGGAAGCCAGCGGCCTAAAACCCAACGGCCCAGCCGAACGGGCGAAGCTGGTGCGAAGGCTTTATCTTGATCTGGTCGGGCTGCCACCGACACCCGACGAAGTGGATCACTGGCTGGCGGATTCATCGCCTGAAGCAATTTCCAAGCTGGTCAGCCAGCTACTGGATTCTCCGAGATATGGTGAAAAATGGGCCCAGATGTGGCTCGACGCCGCCCGATACGCCGATTCGGATGGATATGAAAAAGACAAAGGTCGGATGGTCTGGGCTTTTCGAGACTGGGTCGTATCGGCCATGAATCGTGACCTCCCTTACAATCAGTTTATTATCGAGCAACTGGCGGGCGACCTGCTTCCCAATGCGCGTGATGACCAGCGTGTGGCAACTGGCTTTTTACGCAATTCCATGATTAACGAAGAAGGCGGTATCGACCCCGAACAATTCCGCATGGAGGCGATGTTTGACCGGATGGATGCCGTCGGTAAATCAATGCTTGGCCTGACGATACAATGCGCCCAGTGCCACAGCCACAAATATGACCCGATGACGCAGGAAGAATATTATCGGATTTTTGCCAGCCTTAATAATAGCCATGAATCAAGTATTCCGGTTTACACAGTCGCGGAAGAGCGTAAGCGGGCGGATGCTTTGCGTAAAGTTCGCGAAGCGGAAGACAAACTACGTGAGCTTACGCCAGACTGGCCAGCAAAAATGGCTGTGTGGGAAGAATCAATCAAAAGCCGCCCGCAATTGGCTTATCAGTGGGAGACTCTCAGGCCTGTTCTTGATACGAGTGGTGGCCAGAAGCATTATCTTTTAGAGGATGGATCGATTCTCGCGGCGGGTTATGCACCAACGAAGCACACCACTGAGTTTACGTCGGAAGCGAAAACGACAAAGATCGGATCGCTGAAGCTGGAACTGCTTAACGACCCGAATTTGCCGCTGGGCGGGCCAGGGCGATCCATATACGGTCTCTTTGGCCTTTCGGAAATTACATTGCTGATCGGCCCCAAAGGCAAGCCGGCAGAGGCCAAGACTGTGAAGCTGGTGAAAGCCACTTCGGACGCCAACCCACCGGAGAAGCCGCTGGACCCGACTTTTGATGACAAAACCGGCAAGAAGCGGGTGACGGGGCCTGTTGACTATGCAGTCGATGGCAAAACCGAAACGGCCTGGACGGCAGACTTGGGGCCAGGGCGGTCGAATGTGCCACGGCAGGCGGTTTTTCAGCTGGAAAAGCCAGTAGAGTTTCCGGACGGGGCTGTGGTGACCGTGAAACTGAATCAGAGCCATGGCGGCTGGAATTCCGACGATAATCAAAACAACAATCTGGGTCGATTTCGACTCTCGGTCGGAGTGAATCCGAATGCTGTTGCAGATCCGATTCCAGCTCGCGTCAGGGACGCACTGGCGATCGATCCGGCGAGACGTACGCGAGAGCAGGTCGAGACAATATTCAGCCATTATCGTACAACCATCGATGCATGGAAATCGCTCAACACTGAAATTGAATCTGCTTGGAAAGAGCATCCGCAGGGCTCTTCGCAGATGATTCTGGCGGAACGCTCTGAGCCAAGAATGACGCACCGGCTTGACCGAGGAGATTTTCTCAAGCCGAAGGAGACGGTAAAGCCAGGCGTGCCGGCGTTTTTAAATCCGGTGGAATTTCATGGGGATGAGCCGGCCCGTTTACAATTTGCAAAGTGGGTGGCGAGTGAGAAATCACCAACCACAGCCCGTTCGTTTGTCAATCGGGTCTGGCAGGCATATTTCGGGATTGGTCTGGTCGCGACGTCGGAGGATTTGGGAAGCCAGGCGGAAACACCCAGTCATCCCGAACTACTGGACTGGCTGACTGTGGAATTTATGGAGAAAGGCTGGAGTATAAAGCACTTGCACAAGCTGATCACGGCATCGGCAGCCTATCAGCGTGATTCGCATGTTACCGAAATGCAATTGCAGAAGGACCCTTACAATCGACTATTGGCCAGAGGCCCGCGTGTGCGTGTGGACGCCGAAACTGTGCGTGACATAGCGCTGGCGGCAAGTGGGCTTTTGAATCAGGCGATGGGCGGGCCGAGTGTTTATCCACCGGCACCTGAATTTCTTTTTAAGCCCCCGGCGAGTTATGGCCCGAAGGTTTGGCGGGAAGAGAAGGGTGAAAATCGGTATCGTCGTTCGTTATATACATTCCGATATCGATCGATACCGTATCCGGCACTTCAGACATTTGACGCGCCCAATGGCGATTTTGCCTGTGTGCGTCGATCACGATCGAACACACCAATGCAGGCTCTGGTCACGCTGAATGAAACGACTTTCACCGAAGCGGCACGGGCACTTGGCCTGAAAACAATGAAAGAAGGCGGAAAGAGCGATCGTGATCGTGCAACTTTTGCATTTCGACGTTGTCTATCCCGCAGGCCGACTGAAGAAGAGTTAAATGTTTTACTGCAATTGCAATCAGATACGGCCGCGAATTTCAAATTAGATCCAGAGAAGGCTTCCAAACTTATTGCAACAGGAATCGATACGAAGTCTGTGTTACCCAATGGAATTGATTCAGCCAATCTGGCAGGCTGGGTGGCCGTCAGTCGCGTTCTGCTGAATCTTGACGAAACGATCAATCGGGAATAATGCGTTTCAATCAATGAACCATGGCATTGATCGAATTCAATCAATCGAGAATCCTGCGATGAATATCAATACGACAAAAATAGAAGAGATCAAAAAAAATCTGGCCAAAGCTGTTTCGCGCCGCTGGTTTTTCAAGGATTGCGGCGTAGGCATGGGCACAATGGCTCTGCATTCCATACTGGCGGGTGAAAAGGCTGCATCGGCGGCAATTAATCCGCTTGATCCATTAGCGCCCAAATCGCCTCATTTTCCGGGCAAAGCAAAAAATGTAATTTATCTTTTCATGGCCGGTGCGCCGAGCCATCTTGAGCTTTTTGACAATAAACCGCAACTTGCAAAATATGATGGCCAGCTTCCTCCGCCTGATTTACTGAAAGGCTATCGGGCCGCATTTATCAATCCCAATTCAAAATTGCTTGGCCCGAAATTTAAATTCGCCCGACATGGTGCCAGCGGTCAGGAAATATCGGAATTGCTGCCACACCTGGCGACAATTGCGGATGATATTACAATCATCAAATCAATGAAGACCGATGCGTTTAATCATGCTCCCGGGCAGATTTTAATGAACACGGGCAGCCAGCAGTTTGGGCGGCCGAGCATGGGTGCCTGGACGCTTTACGGGCTTGGCGCTGAAACAAGAGACTTGCCCGGTTTTATCGTTTTCAGCTCCGGTAAGAAGGGGCCCTCCGGTGGTAATTCCAATTGGGGATCGGGCTTTTTGCCTACGGTTTATAACGGTGTTCAATTTCGAAATGCCGGCGATCCAGTCTTGTTTTTATCGAATCCGGAAGGTGTTGACGAAAAGCTTCAGCGAGAGAGTCTGACAGCGATCAACAAGCTGAACCGAATACGACTTGATGCCGTGGGCGACCCGGAAATTTCAGCAAGAATCAGTGCTTATGAAATGGCATTCCGGATGCAATCGAGCGCCCCTGAGCTTATGGATATTTCGCAGGAGCCGAAGCATATTCTGGAAATGTATGGAGCAGAGCCCGGGAAGCCTTCGTTTGCCAATAATTGTCTGCTGGCACGTCGCATGATTGAGCGTGGGGTGCGCTTTGTGCAGCTATTTCACGAAGCATGGGATCAGCATGGCAACCTTGTGAATGATCTCAAGGGAAATTGCAGGGATACGGACAAACCATGCACGGCACTTGTCAAAGATCTGAAACAGCGAGGTTTGCTGGATGAAACGCTGGTGATCTGGGGCGGGGAATTCGGTCGGACGCCCATGGTGCAGGGGGGATCGGACGGACGCGACCATCATCCGAACGCATTTTCGATCTGGATGGCCGGAGGCGGCCTGAAGCCGGGAATGACACTGGGGCAATCGGACGAGCTCGGTTTTAACGCTGCCGAAGAGCCTGTGCATGTGCACGACCTGCACGCCACGATCATGCATTTACTTGGCTTTGACCACGAACGGCTGACTTATCGCTTCCAGGGCAGGGATTACCGGTTGACAGATGTCGCAGGAAACGTCGTGAAAAAACTGCTGGCGTGAATTTCAAATTCGCCAGATCGAATTCAATCGCTTTTTTTCAGCTTTTGATCGAGCTGATAAATGCGTTTTTGTAATGAATCATTAAGAGGATCGTTCGCCAGAAGCGTTCTGAGCCAGGCCCTGGCAAGATGAGTCTGGCCTAATTCCATTGCAATTGCAGCGATGGATTCTGCCCATGATTTATCATTTTGATAAAGCGTTGCACGCGCTTTCTGCCCTTTATCCTCAAGCTGATCAATCAAATTCAAGCGGTGTTCAAATGCAGCTGACTCGTTTTTTTTATTTTGAAATCGCATGACTTGAATGATCAATTGAATCGCCTGACGATTGAGCGGTTCGCGCTGAAGAAGCTGGGTGAGTATTGAAAAAGCCTGATCAGGTTTTTTTTGAAATAAAGACAATCGAGCGGATGCAAAATGAAATCGGCCAGTGAATGGCGCTGGTATTTTATCGGCATCGATTATTTTTACCATTTCGACGGCTTTTTGTAATTCACCCTGATCGATCAAGATTTCGATTTGTAGGAGTATTTTTATTTGATCATGATCTGTGGCTGATATTTGATTGATCAAATGGCGAGCTTCTTCGAAATTTCCACTGAGCCTGAGATGGTCGCAAAGTGCAATGCGCGAATGAAAATCATTTGTGTCGGATTTAACAAATTCCGAAAGTGCTTGTTGATAAGCAGTCTCAACCGAGTCGAGGCGGCGGCTGACTGTCCAGAGGAGCAATTCATCTCGCTTCAAGGCCGATTTTTCATCCAACGATTGAAATACCCGATTTCGCATTTCAATGCGATTTTGAATATCGTAAAGTGTACCAATCCTGGAAAGAGCTTCTGGAAAATCAGGCTTGAGAGAGATCGCTTTCAGTAATGATTTTTCAGAAAACAGAGCCTGTCTTCGTTTGAAAAATGCAATTTGGGCTTCGCTGAATCGAGCGTTGGCGGCCAGTGCATCGGTATCAGGAACCATCGCCAATTGCTGCATTGCATTTTCCGCATCATTTAATTGATCATAAGCGGCTGCGAGCAAAAGATGGTCGGCAGAACTCATTTTTTCTTTAATTATGCCAGTAAAGGACTGGATCAGTTCCAACGCCTTTTGATTTGAAATACCTGAGTTCCGGTCTGTGACAAATCGATTAATCTCAGCTCGTAATTCTACCGGATTTTCAGACGAGCATCCCTGAAAAATCAATACGCAGCAAATGCAAATGAATAATAGAAAATATCGACGCACCTGAGTCATCAGCGCGGCTCCGTGATCAATATTTCCATCTCTGTTTTTTGATTTTGTATTTCTGACTCTTTACCCGATGGCCAATAAATTTTAATTGATTTCAATTCGCTGGCATTGCCCAGGCCAATCGTCAGGCGAGGGTCGTGTGTTGACATCAGTCCACAGCCGCCCTTACGAAGCCTTGTTATTGTTCGATTGCCACAATTGATTTCAACTCTTGCTCCGATTGCATCTCGATTTGAAGTTGTACCCTGAAGACGAAGACGAACCCAATGATGGCCTGATCGCGGGCTATCGTTTCGCAGAATGGCCGGGGCACCATCCTTGTGTGAAATCACAAGATCCGTATCCCCATCATTATCGAGGTCGCCCCAGCCAACTCCACGCCCCACATGATTTGTTTGAAAATAGGGGCCAGACAAGCGGCTGATATCCTGGAATTTTCCGCCGGTTTTGTTTTGAAAGAGCAATGCAGGCTGAGGCTGGGGGGTATTCTCGCCCAGTTCATGACGGTTGTCGTCAAGATGCCCGTTGGCGACAAATAAATCGGGCCATCCATCCAGATCAAAGTCGGTAAATGTAGCGCCCCATCCGACATAAGGCAGAGACGGTGCCAGCAGGCCAGAGGCAGAAGTGGTGTCCATAAATAGCCCCTGACCCAAGTTTTTATAAAGTGTATTGGGCTCGCTGGCAAAATTAGTAACAATAATTTCCGGTAATCCATCGCCATCGATATCTTCCGCATCAAGACCCATGCCAGCCTGGGCGTGGCCGCGGGCATCAAGCGAAGCACCGGCAAATGCTGTAACATCCTCAAACCGAGCCTGGCCACGATTGAGAAAAAGGAAATTAGGGTCCTGATCATTAGCGACATAAATATCCGTGCGCTGATCGGCGTTGAAATCGGCGGCGATGACACCAAAACCGTGGCCATCCTGCCTTAAAATTCCGGCTTTTTCGGTAACATCCATAAATTGTAATTGCCCCAGATTTCTGAACAGATAATCGCGAGCGGGCCGAAGCTCTTTGGGGTCGCAATAAAGCCTGACATTTTTATCACGGTCGCCACAGAATTTGTTGTCCTGAGGGTATTTCCAGTCTGCATAGGTACTGACGTAAAGATCAAGCAGGCCATCGCCATCAAAGTCTAGAAAAGCAGCGGATGATGACCAGCCTTCAATATCCGCGGCAGAACCACTACTTTTATCAGTGAATGTGCCATCACCATTATTTTGAAAGAGTGCATTCCGGCCAAAATTGCAAAGATATAAATCGGTATCACCGTCGTTGTCGATATCGGCGGCGATTGCACCATGGGTAAAAAACGTCTGGCCACCAAGCCCGCTTTTTTCTGTGACATCCGTAAATTTCATCTGGCCCATATTTCGATACAGCTTGCCCGTCTGACCAGCTCGGGGATCGACAGGCAGTCGTGTGGACTGGGCAAAGTAGAGATCCATCAACCCATCGCCATCAAAGTCAATGATTGCCATGCCTGACCCATTGGCAGTCGGAACTGGTTTTTCGGCGGTTGCTCCGGAAAAATGTCGAAATGTAATGCCGGATTCACTAATAACATCCGTAAATTGAATCGGCCCTGATTTCATCATGGGGGTTGCAATTGTCCCGACCGTGCCGCCGGTGTTCGTTAAAGGTGATTCATTCAGGCTCTGGCTTTGCGAGGAAGGCTTGGAAGAGCAGCCCGGGCAGAGCAAAACCAGAATGAGAATCAGGAGTGAAAAAGATGGCAAGCGACCTTCCACGGCAGTGCCTGGTGCGATGAATTATGCAAAAAGGCCATGCACCACTTCGCCATGCACGTCGGTCAGGCGATAGTCGCGGCCGGCGTGGCGATAAGTGACTTTGAGGTGATCAAGCCCCAGCGCGTGCATGAGCGTGGCGTGCAGATCGTGCATATGAACGCGGTTTTCCACAGCCTGAAAGCCATATTCATCGGTAGCACCGTAAGTCACACCTGGCTTGAAACCGCCACCGGCAAGCCATACGGTAAAGCCGGCCGGGTTATGGTCGCGGCCCGTGCCATTGCGTTCGGCATAAGGCGTGCGGCCAAATTCACCACCCCACCAGACGATAGTATCTTCCAGCAGGCCCCGGGCTTTGAGATCTTTGACCAAGGCGGCGACCGGCTGGTCCACCGCTCGGGCGTGTTCTTCATGTTTGGGTAAGTTTGAATGCTGATCCCACGATGGATTATTTGTATTATCCGTATAATTCACCTGCACATAGCGCACACCCGATTCGACCAGTCGCCGGGCTGTCAGGCACATTCGGCCGTAGTTGTCGGTCGGTTCCTGACCGATGCCGTAAAGTTTCAGCGTCTGGGGTGATTCACCAGATAAATCCATGACGGAAGGGGCCGCCGTCTGCATACGCCAGGCGAGTTCATAGGAGCTCAAAACCGCGTCGAGCTCGCTGTCGGACGGATGAGAACCAAGCTGAGCCTGGTTTAGCTGCTGAATCATCTCAAACTGGGCGCGTTGGTCGGCCAGAGGGCGATTGAGGTCACCCAGATTGCGAATTTTTGAATCTTTTGCAGGTATTCCGGGCCGGCCAACGGGCGTGCCCTGATAAACGGCCGGTAAAAAGGCATTGCCGTAATTTCGAGGGCCGCCATTGCCCAAGGCGGGCGAAAGCGAGACAAAGCCCGGCATGTTTTCAT
This sequence comes from Isosphaeraceae bacterium, assembly GCA_044351075.1. Classification (GTDB taxonomy): domain Bacteria; phylum Planctomycetota; class Planctomycetia; order Isosphaerales; family Isosphaeraceae; genus QWQI01. The sequence goes on from JBILGL010000102.1 coordinate 9,560, forward strand.
TTTCAGTGCCCAGGCCATAAGTCACCCACGAACCCATCGAAGGACGAATGAAATTGGTGGAACCTGTGTGCAGAAAAAGAGTGGCCGGGCCATGAGCGACACCTTCTGTGACCATTGAACGAACGACACAAAGTTCGTCAACAATGCTGCCCATGTGCGGGAAGAGGTCGGAAACGGGCAGGCCGCTTTCGCCGTATTGATTAAATTTCCAGAGCTCTTTCATCACCCGCTGAGGAGCGCCCTGACCGGTTTTGGCGATCGATCGGGGGTCGTTAAAATGCATTATCCGGCCGTTTTCTCGGCTCAGGATCGGCTTGGGGTCGAATGAATCAACGTGACTGGGACCACCTGACATAAACAGAAAGATTATACGCTTTGCCCGCGGCTGGTGGTGTGTCGGCTTGGCGGCGAGCGGATTTTGAGCGACCCCGGCTGAGGTCTGATTCATTAAACCGGCCCAGGCAAGCGAACCGAAGCCGCAGGCTGTCGATCGGAGAAGGCTTCGGCGAGAGCAGGCCGGCAATTCATGATGCATCGCAAAAGTCCTATTGTTCCTGAGACGATATGGGGCTCTGTTCAGTTAATATATCGGAATTCGATGCTGGCAAAGAGAGCGTGCGCCACTTTTGACCAGACCTGTAATTCCTCGTCAGATGATTTTGCAGATTTGACCACGGGCAGAAGCAAAT
>JBILGL010000684.1:0-3030 GCA_044351075.1 Isosphaeraceae bacterium
CTGGCGATGCTGATTCTCGGCCTTGGGGCGGTTGTTGTGGCTCTGGCCGATACGCTGCGAGTGGCCCGCAAATGCCCGCATCCCGTCATCCGCGAATGGGCTGCCGGTGTATTCGCCATTAATGTGAGCCTCTTTTTCATCTGCTTCGGACAGATGCCGTTCCTCACTAACACCGGCCAGCAGTTCTGGCTCCTGGCCGCCCTCACACACGCCGCCGACCGCTGGGTTCGCCAGCAGATGAAAGCCCAGGCCAATATGCAAAGAGCCATGGCAGTATAGCCTAAGTATATGCGGTATATGGCCTTATAGATTAGTTGGCGGTTGTTATTTTACCATAACGCGCATTATCGGACATTGTTTTTCTGCCAGTTAACAGGTGTTTGAAGAGATCTATCAGGTTTCAGTCTGCGATGTTTAATTAAAGATTATATGAGAATTAATGATTTTTATGGACTTGCGGATGATGAAAAACGAAAATTATCATAGAATAAATGTGTGGTTTTACTGAGGAGATCGGACATTACGGCAATTCGGCGTGTGATATTACTACTGTGTACACTTTCGCTGATGCTGGCTCAGGGGCCGCTGCATCTTGGCTTTGCGCATACAGATCACGCTGATACATCGGCTGAATCGATTCCGAAATGTCAGGAAGTCAAGGTTCATTTTGAGCCGGACGAATCAACGGGTATAGAGCCCGAAACGGATTGTCTTGCCTGCCAGCAGATGGGCCGATACGTTCATGCCGATAAGCATAGCGTTATTCTGCCTGTGCCTCGGATAATATCTGTCTTCTCCTATGAAACACCCTTTAAGTTAGCCTGCCATCTATTTATTAATCACTTGCGTGGGCCACCACTTGCCTGATTCACAGGCTTTCACGCATCAATCATCATACGTTATCAACGAATGAATTGATTACATACCCTGTATTATGCCTATAACAGCAGAGATATTGCTTGTTATCTGCATCAACGGGCTGATTTACGGATGACATGGACCGTCATGCTGGATCCATCAAATACAGGCTAACAGTCTGTTTATGAGCATCCATAAGCACTTATCAGGTATTGGTGAAAATCGCTTTGAGTTGTCAGACCGATTTGCTGATACTCAGTTCCTGCATCCTCTAGCTAGAGTGAAAGCGAATACGATGAAGCCCAGACGCGTTTCATTTGACGGTTCTGTACTGAAGCCCTCGAACAGGGCTTTTACACTGATCGAACTATTGGTCGTCATAGCAATCATAGCGGTTCTCATATCGCTGCTATTACCGGCCGTACAGGCTGCCAGAGAGGCCGCAAGACGTATTCAGTGTGTGAACAACCTCAAGCAGATCGGTCTGGCACTTCATAATTATCAGGATGCCAATGGCGTATTTCCCATGACGACCACGGCGGCACGCAGTGGCCCTGGCGGTGTCTGTCAGAATGGGTTTTACAGTTGGCATGCGGGGATTCTTCCGCATATTGAACAACAGACTTTGGCTAATGCCCTGAATTTCATGATTGGCAATGCCGAAAATTGTGGATCGATGGCCGTCTATGATCAGGCGATTCTTTCGGCTGGACACCCGAATGCCACCGTCAGCCAGACGATTATCGCGGGTTTTCTTTGCCCTTCGGACAGTTATACGATCACAGACACCATGGGATCAGCCAGGACTGCCCCACAGAATTACGCCGGCAATGCCGGCTGGACTCCGGATACATCGGGGCTCAACGCCGGTGGTTCCATCGGTAAACATAACGGTTTTATTGGTCTGGTGAACCCGGTGCGCAATGTCGCATGGCATTCCGGGCCGGTCTCAATAAACCAGATATATGATGGAACCAGTAATACAGTAGCCGTTGCGGAACGGCGTATCGTGCGGGCGTCAAGCTCGACGGATATCAATGCCATGTTCCGCGAACCTGAAACCACAAGTTCTTTCTGTGCAGGATCATCCGGCAGAGCAAGAACACTTGCCGCATGGGTGCCATATTGTAAGTCGGTCAGCCTGCCGGACCCTGCCTGGACGGTTTATCACGGTCGTTCATGGCTTTCGGGATGGACGCGGACCGGGTCAATTTACATGCATGTCATGCCCATGAATGAACGAAACTGCCACCTTTATGGTGGTGAAGACGACGGCAATAACATGATCACCGCCAGCAGTAACCATAGCGGCGGAATCAACCTTCTATTCGCAGACGGTAGCGTGCGATTCGTCAAATCGACAATCGCTAACCCCGTCTGGTGGTCACTTGGAAGCCGTAATGGCGGCGAAGTGATCAGCGCAGACAGCTATTGACGTACTCACTTGATTCTTGCCCGGTCCGTAACTGTTCAGGCCGGGCTCAAGCCCATGTCACTTGAAGATTAAGGAACTTCACACATGAAACCAGACAAATTCAGGGCGGGGGCTCTTTGGGCCACCCTGGTTTTGCTGTTGTCTGCTCCGGCAAGACTGCCGGCTGTGGACTTGTTTACTGCGGGCCATGCGGATGTCTCCATCGTCATCAATGGTTCCGCTTTTGATTTTGAATACGAACTGGCGGCCAATGCCGTTCTTAACGGAACACCCATTGGTAGCCCTGCTGTTAAGGCACCCGGTGATCTGATTACCGTTGTGCCTGACAGCTCAAAAGCCGTAGGTGGTGTTAGCAGCCTGCCAGGCGCGTGGGCCAATAATACATTCTGGAATCTGCCCCAAGTTTCAACCACCGGCGTGCCATTCCTTGGCCTGGGTGCTGAAGAAATTGCCGCCGGCCAACTTGTCGGCGACAACCTGAAATTCAGCTTCGACTCGTTTGTCGGCCGCCCTGCAGGTGGGGAATTCCTCATGTTCCAGAGTGGCCTGACCGCACCAACCGTCTTTATTAACACGGCCGATGGTGTCTCAGGCTCGGAATTTATCAATGTGGCGGCCCTGAGCCATAACCACTATAACTGGAGCTTCAGCACGCCTGGAACTTACCAGATCAGGTTCAAGGCTGAAGGAACACTGGCAACCGGCAATGTTCCAATAACTGGCTTCGGAACCTATAA
>JBILGL010000103.1:0-10244 GCA_044351075.1 Isosphaeraceae bacterium
TAATACAATTTCACGATGCAGGAGTTTCAATCGTCCGCCATTTTGAAGCAGCCGCCGGGCCAGCCAGTCAAGTAGTTCGGGATGGCTGGGCCGACCGCCCATATAGCCAAAATCGGAAGGGGTATCGACCAGACCAGTGCCAAAATGCAATTGCCAGATACGATTGGCAAGAACGCGCCACGTCAGCGGATTGCCGGGGCTGGCAATCCATTCCGCCAGAGCCAGTCGGCGGGCAGATTCCGGTGCTTCCTGCGCCAGTTTGAAACCGTTTAATTCCGATTTCAAATGATTGAAATAATCGGGTGATGATGGCTGAATTTCGGCCCCTCGGCGCTGTGGATCACCACCAATATGAATGTAATTAGGCTTGGCTGGTTGGGCGAAATTGCCCATCCATGCCGTCGGGAAATTGGGCACGCCGGCAATCTTTCGCTCAATTTCGGCCAGATCAGCACGCAATTGGCTGATCTTCTTCGATTCTTCCGCATTGTAGCCCAGGCGACGGCGGCGGGCCTGCTCATGGGCAGGTGTCGGGGAAGGGCGTTCTCGTGAAGAGTCAGCAATTAATTGCCATTTTTTGCCATCTGTTGAAATTTCAACCTGATAATCGCCGACAAAAACATTATAAGGCGATTTGCCTTTAATTGCGCCGTTTCGGTCGCTTGAGAAGAGCAGTTTCTCAGCCTGCCGTGGTGAAGATAAATCGATTGTGACCACTGAGGGGCTGGCTGCTGCCACCCAGGCTGCGCCATATTGCCCATCGATCATCAGGGCAGGGGCGTAGGCTTCCGCAAAATCACCCGGCTTTCTCGCAGGGCCTTCAATTTTTGTACCTTTCGAGGCGAGTGCCAGATTTTGAGGATTTGGCCCGGAGGTTAGAATTTCAAGCTCGTCTATACGTGTACCGGCAGCTGATTCCGCATTTCTGTCGTTATTGAAAATGCGAAGACGGAGAAATTGAAACGGTTCGTTCGGTAGTTTTTCTTCCACACCCTGTGGGCTCACGGCCGGCTTGGTAATTGAAACCGGCTTGGATTTCAATTCCGCCTCGACTCGGTTTTGAAATGACTTTTCAAGAGCGGCCAACGATTTGTTGATTTCATTTCGCCTTTGTTCAAGCGGCTGAAGCTGGCGGGCACGCATTTGAAGCTGGATTGGCGTGGCGATCGGGCGAGAGCCTTGCCTGGCACCGTCATAAGCCGATTGTATTTTGAAGTAATCAGCCTGTGTAATCGGATCAAATTTATGGTCGTGGCAACGGGCACAACCAATAGTCAGACCAAGAAACGCGCTGCCGGTTGCGACAATCATGTCGTCAATTGTATTTGCACGAATCTGGGCCGCCTGGACTGGATCCTGATTACCGACATCATCAAAGGGGCCCATCGTCAGGAAGCTGACGCCCACCATATTCGCCGGATCGGCCGCTGAAACGACATCGCCCGCAAGATGCTCACGCACCATCTGGCCAAATGGTTTGTCTTCATTGAATGATCGAATGACGTAGTCGCGAAATGGCCATACGTTGTTAAAAAGTTCATTTCGCTCAAAGCCGTTGGATTCACCAAACCTCACAACATCAAGCCAGTAGCGGCCCCAGCGTTCGCCGTATCGGGGCGAGGCCAGTAATCGGTCCACTTGCCGCTCATAGGCATCAGGGCGTTGATCGCTCAGGAACGATTGCATTTCGGCAGGTGTCGGAGGCAAGCCAGTGAGGTCATAATACAATCTTCGTAATAAAATGCGGCGGTCTGCCGGTGGTGATGGTTTCAAGCCGTTTTTTTGCAGACGATCGCCGATGAATCGATCAATTGGGCTTTTATTCCAAATTTCAGGAAATTTATCAGGAAGGGCGGGCAAGGGAGCTTCCGCCAGATTTTGAAGCGACCACCATGAGCGATCAGCCTTGGATGCTTCTTTCAGCACCAACGCCTCTGGCCATTTCGCCCCCTGGAGAATCCATTTTTCGATGATTGCAATTTCATTTGATGAAAGAGCTTCGCCCTGACGAGGCATGTCGGGCTTGGCGCCCGGCGATTCCGGCCTGATCCGCAAAAGCAGCTCACTTTCGCCCGGCTTGCCCGGCTCAATGGCAGGCCCCGATTCACCGCCGGCCAGCGTTTTTTTCAGGGTCGTCAGGTCGAGGCCACCTTTGATCTTGCCGGGCTGGTGGCAACCTAAACATCGAGCTGAAAGAATGGGGGCCACTTGTTTCTGAAAATCGACAGGTGCATCCTGAGCTGAGGAAACGCTGGCAAGCCCAGGCATTAGAATGCTGCATCGTATGAGGAATTGATATTGAAACCGTCGTAACTTCATGGCTGCCAATCCGGTCAGATGCAGAAGATGGAATTTCGGGCATGCATGGTCTTGCAGGCAGGGCTCTTATTTATGATGATTGAGATATCGCCATGAGGCAAGTGTTTTTCGCCAGTAAAACCCCTGCAATGGGTTTTCACTGCCTGAATGCCCTGAATCAAATCCCTGCCGGGCCCCACCATGAATAGCATGCAGACCATTCCGCCAGCGGATGAACCGACACTTGACCTGCCGGATGAACCAAGCACAGGCAATTTGCTGGTCGAATCGTCGCCTGGGCAAGCCTTAGCCAGAGTCGGCTCGATTGATGCCTATCGCGGCATGGTCATGTTCCTGCTCATGGCCGAAGCCCTGCATCTCGGGCAGATGGCACGGAATTTTCCTGACAGCAAGCTCTGGAAAACACTGGCGTATCATCAGACACATGTTGACTGGATCGGGTGCTCGCTGCACGACATGATTCAGCCTTCATTTTCATTTCTGGTAGGTGTCTCCCTGCCTTTTTCATTGATTGCACGAAAGGCAAAGGGGCAATCAAAGTCAACAATGTGGGCCCATGCCGCCTGGCGCAGTTTTCTACTGATTTTTCTTGGAGTTTTTCTTCGATCCGTCGGCCGCAAGCAGACAAATTTCACCTTTGAGGATACGCTCTCGCAAATTGGCCTGGGTTATCTCTTTCTCTTCGGGCTGGCTTTATACTCTCGAAAAGTGCAGTGGGCAGCGCTGGGGTTGATACTGGTTGGCTACTGGGCCCTGTTTGCAATTTACCCACTGCCAGGCCCTGAATTTGATTACAAGGCCGTGGGCGTGCCGGAAGGTTGGCCGCACCTGATGACCGGATTTCAGGCACACTGGAATATTAATTCCAATCCTGCCTGGGCTTTTGACCAATGGTTTCTGAATCTTTTTCCGCGAGAAACTCCGTTTGCATTTAATCGCGGCGGATATAGCACACTCAGCTTTATTCCCACGCTGGGGACGATGATTCTCGGCCTGATTGCCGGCGGCATGATGACACGCCCTCTGCCATCCTGGAAAACCGGCCTGCAGTTTGTCATTCTTGGTGCGGCCCTGCTTGGAATCGGTTATGAACTTGGGGAATTGGGAATTTGCCCGATCGTCAAAAAAATCTGGACGCCGAGCTGGACACTCTTTTCCGGTGGCATCTGCTTTCTATTTCTCAGCTTATTCGTGCTGTTATGCGATGCGCTGAAGCTCACGCCGGTTTTCTGGCCAATTCGCATCATCGGGGCCAACTGCATCTTTGTTTATGTGGTGATTCACTGGTGGAACGGCTTTATCCAGAAAAATATCAGGACACACATGGGCGATGATATTTTCTCGACTTTTGGCAGCAGCTATGAACCGGTTGTGGCCGGGGCCGCGACAATGCTGGTTTACTGGCTGATGCTGGTGTGGATGGATAAAAACAGAGTGCGAATTCGGATCTGAAATTTTGATGGAAGCGAAGTCGTGATTTGCATTTGCCGGAATCAGCAATATATTTGAAATAGCATTACCTGCGCGAATGCATCAGTCGAGTTGATCGATTTCTTCACGCACCTAGAGAAATAAACTATGAAACGCGTATTCTCAGCGATGTTGCTGGCAGTCGTCATGGGGCTGTCACAAAATGGTTCAGCCAAGGCCCAAATTCTTGGTGGGCATATGGTTCATTCCGGCATTGGCCATACCTTTGGCGGCTATAACGGAGTGCCTGTGCACACCTATCAGGAGCCGCTGGCTGCTCGCCCTGCCGCACCAGCCTGGAGCGGTTTTCCTAACGAGCCAATTCTATCGGCAAGAACAGTCACATCGGCCGGCGAATGGCCAAACGGCGCGATTCAGCCACCAGCTCCAGTTAATCACGCCACCATCGGCCCGAAGTCGCAAAACTTCTTTGGCTGGAATTCTTTCTGGTGGTATGACCCAAGCCAGGGCTCGCCGATCTGGAATACGTATAATCGCGGCCGTTATTGATCGATATTTCCAGATAAAATCCATTTACCAGCCAAGGCGATGGCTTTGGCTGGTTTTTTCCGTTCAGGCAATGATTTCATTAATCAAATGACCATGCACGTCGGTCAAACGTCGGTCAATTCCGTTATTTCGCAACGTCAGTTTCTTATGATCTATGCCAAGTAAATGTAAAACGGTGGCATGAATGTCGTAAATCATCGTAGGCTTGTCGCGATCGGCTGGTTTATAGCCGAATTCATCGCTTGGCCCATAGCTGATTCCACCCTTGATTCCGCCGCCAGCCAGCCATGTGGTGAAGCAGTACGGATTATGATCACGCCCCTTACCGCCCTGGCTTGAGGGCATGCGCCCAAATTCGGTGGACCAGATCACAATGGTATCGTCGAGCATGCCACGCTGCTTCAAATCCTGAATCAGAGCCGACGCGCCACGTGCCATGCCTCGAGCCAGCGGGCCGTGGTCTCGGTGGATGTCTTCATGGCTATCCCAATTTCTACGAGGGAAGCCATTGTCATTTCCCGACCAAATCTGCACAAATCGCACGCCACGCTCAAGCAACCGACGCGCTGTAAGGCACTTGCGTGCAAAAATGTGAATTTCTTCCTGCGCATTAATTTCCGCCGGATATTGATTCGGAATATCCTCCAGGCCATAAAGCCTGAGAATATGCTTCGGCTCCTGCGAAAGATCAAGCGCCATTGGTGCTGAAAGCTGCATGCGTGCCGCCAATTCATAGCCTCGAATGCGGGCCTCTAATCGCGGATCGCCCGGCCGATCGGCCGCATGGGCACGATTCAAGCGGGCCATCAGCTCGTAACTCTCGGCTTCTGACTGTGCCGAATAATTTTGGCTGAAACGGTTGTCGGGCCGAAGATTGGCGATGGGCGTGGGCTGGCCTGGATAAACAACCGTGCCTGAGTATTGGCCGGGAAGAAAAGCGGCATCCCAATTTTTTGTGCCATTGGAGGCAAGGCCGCGATGGTCAGGCATAACGACAAATGTCGGCAGGTTGTCATTCATGCTGCCCAGGGCATAGCTGATCCAGGAACCGGCTGAAGGAAACCCGGGCAGGTTGAATCCGGTGGTTTGCAGGAGCGTAGCCTGGCTATGAACACCGGTTTTGCCGACCATGTTATGCACAAAGGCCATTTCGTCGGCCACCGGGGCAAAATCGGCAACGACTTCCGACAAATATTGCCCGGATTGGCCATACTGGCCGAATTTCCAGACCGGCCGAAGCCAGGGACCAAGGCCGTTCTGAAATGTTTCAACTTTCTCGCCGAAGTTGGCCTCCTGCCCATGGCGACGAACAAGCTCAGGCTTGAAATCAAAAAGATCAACATGGCTGGCGGCACCTGCCATGAAAAGCTCAACAACCCTTTTGGCTCGAGGCGGATGATGCAAGACCCCCTTCAAAATGCCTGCTGTGGCTTGTGGGTGCTCACCATCTGCCCTAGCTTCTTCCTCAGCCGACATCAATGCCAATGCCAGCCCACCCAGACCGGCTCCACTTGCATGAAGCCATTCCCGGCGCGAAACTGCATTCATCTGATTCGATTGCATTTCAGGGCGATGCCAGATGGAATGTTTTTTTTGCATTTTCATCAACCTCATTTCCGGCATGTTTCAATCGACAAAGCTGAATTCATTGAGATTCAGCAGAAGCCGTGCCAAAGCAGATGTGCCATACTTTCCAGAAAAATCAACCAGTGATTTCATTTCATCGGCCGTCGGCCTACGTGCAAAACACTTCACAAAGCCTATTTCAATCTGAACTTCGGGCGAACCCGGCTGGCTGCTGATCCACTGGCCAAAATCGGCTGAAACCGCCAGAACCAGAGCTTCATTCCACTGGGCCAGCGCCTGGGCCGCTGATACGGATTCATTACGCCGATCAACACGCATTGACGGATCAGCACAGTCCATCGTCGTGAGAAATGGCTGGGGCTGGCTGCGAACAATGAATCGGTAAATCGATCGCCGATGTAATTTCAGGTCTCGGGGGTCTGCCTTGTCATACTCATAATGTGGCGAATGCTCTGGATGAGTGATCACAAAATCCTGGAACGACGGCCCACCCATGGTTCGATTTAATTTACCGGAAACCGCCAGAATGCTGTCGCGAATGGCTTCTGCCTCAAGCTTTCGCCGATTCTGCCGCCAGAGTGCCACATTGGCCGAATCTTGCAGAGCATAATTTGAATTGCCAACACTCGATTGCCGATAAGTGGCACTCGTGACAATCAGCCGATGGAGCGATTTCAATTTGCCACCTCCATCGCGAAAAACGGTCGCGAGGTAATCAAGCAGCTCCGGATGGCTGGGCACGCCACCCATCCGGCCAAAATCTCCCGTAGAATCAACAATGCCCCGGCCGAAATGATATTGCCAGACTCGATTCACGATGGAACGCCAGAAAAGCGGGTTTTCCCGGCTGGTAATCCATCTGGCAAGTGCTGCCCGACGCTGGGCTTCATTTTCTGATTGATCAACTGACAATTGAAAGTTTTCAAATTGCAGCGACTCAATCGCGCCAGGTTTGACTTTTTCTATGGGCTGCTTCACATCACCACGGTTAAGCCGGGAAATTTCACGCGGCAGCCCGCCACTTGCCCCAGTGCCGCTAAAAGCACCTGAACCCTTATGAACCGTTGCCGCATAAACCATCCCGGCAGATTTTAATTCGAGCAATCGGGTCTCTGTTTCCTTCAATTCTTTTTTCGTGGTCTCCTGAAGATTCAAAAGATCCAATGATACTTTACTCTTCAACCACGATTGCATTTGCCGGCGCAATGTTTCAGGGTCGCTTCCGGCCTGTTTCATAGGCTGAAGGCCACCTGGTGCAATTCCATCAACAAGATTGGTTTTTCTCCAACGCGGCGGAGCTTCAATGGAATCAAGTGCGGATATTGCTGCATTGGAAGCGACATTCACACCTTTATCATTAATCACACCAATTTCAGCGATGGCAAAATGAAAGTCGTTGGAACGTCTGGCAAGCTTTGTGGCTGAAATGCGAAGATATTTTGTATGAGTCGCCTTTTCTAATTGAAATTCCTGCATCTGAATTTTAGGGTTGGGCTGATCTGCATCTGTTCGGTCAACAATCACCTTCACATTGCCACTGAAATCGGCTTGATCAGAAATTTCAATTTTATAACGAACCGGGAAGCCGAATCCATCACCAATGGAATTGAATTCGTCTGAAGAGGGTGCAATCTGAACACGACTGATTTTTACGGGCTCTTTAAAATTCAATTGCACCCACTTCAGTTGATTCTGGTCTTTTTCAATGTTGCTATGGTATCCATATTCAGGCCGCTGATTGGTGCCGCTTCGACTTGAGGCAGCAGCAATTCGCTCCTGCCATTTCTGATATTCGGGACCTGCCGCAATTTCAATCTGTTTTTGCAGCGAAATCGATTGCCTTGTTAATTGCAATTGCTTCTGATGCAGCGTTTCATATTGCAATTGTTCGGCTGATGTTTTGAAATATGGTCGGTCTGCCCGATCAATGCCTGCAAAAACAGCCTGAAGCTGATAATAATCCGCTTGTGTAATCGGATCAAATTTATGGTCATGGCATTGGGCACACTGGACTGTCAGGCTCATGAGTGAACCGACGGCCGTGCCCACCATGTCATCACGGTCCAGGTGCCGCGCTATTTTGCCATCTGTCTTTGATTCGGGTACTTCGGCATGCCCAATAAAATCCCATGGACCAGCCGCCAGAAAGCCAAGTGCTTTAATCGCTTCCGGATTTTCCGGAAAAAAGAGATCGCCGGCAATCTGCTCTTTGACAAACTGTGCATATGGTTTGTCATCATTCAGGGAACGAATCACATAATCTCTATAAGGCCAGCTATTTGGCCTGGGTTTGTCTTTGTCGTAGCCATGCGTTTCGCCATAATGCACTATATCAAGCCAGTGGCGGGCCCAGCGTTCGCCATAGGCCGACGAATTTAACAATTGATCGACAAGCTTTTCGTAGGCATCAGGCGAATCATCACTGACAAATGCCAGAACCTGTGCCTGCTCAGGTGGTAAACCGGTCAGATCAAAATACAATCGCCGTAGAAGTGTGCGTCGATCAGCTTCCGCAGCTGGTATAAAACCAAGTTCTGAATGTTTTTTCGCAACAAATTGGTCAATTGCATTTCGACCCCAGTTTTTGTGCGAACCCGGCAACTCGGGCGGTTGATGATCGACTATCGGTAATAAAGACCAGTGTTTCCGATCTTTTTGAACCGATTGATCCACCAGTTTCAAATCCGCTGGCCATGGCGCACCAGCCGCTATCCATGTTTTTACGGCCTCAACAACCGCTTTTTCCAGCGGTTTATCCTGCTGAGGCATTTCCGGCTTCTCACCGGAAATTACCTCAAGAAGGCGACTTTCACCGGGCTTTCCCGCTTCAATCACAGGCCCATTCTCACTACCCTTCAGCAAGCCTGTTCGCGTATCGAGATTCAGGCCCCCTCTGGCTTTTGAGGCATTGTGGCAACGAATGCAGGACTGCTCAAATGCCGGTGCAATAACCGACTGAAAGACTGAATCTGCGGCTTTCTGCTGCTGGGTTTCTGCTTTCGCTGAAATACAATTGCAACTGATCAACAAAAGCAGAGGAATTGCAAAATTACTTGTTTTTCCGTTCATTTTCCACCCCTGTCAGCAATATGCTTCGACAATCTATCATTTACTGGTATTGGCCAATTTTCCGTCGAGCAGACGCATGGGGAAAATGGACGATGGCACATGCTGCGATTGCATGATTGCTTCCATAGATCTGACAACTTCCGGATGATCGGCTGCAACATTTCGAGATTCGGTCGGATCAGCCACCAGATCATAAAGTTCCGTAATGATTTGATCTGGCGAATGAACGGCTTTTTTCTTTGCGACCGCTTTTTTGTTTGCAGCCCCGGCAGCAGGTCGATTTAAATTCTGCCTTACGGCTTTCCATTTACCTGACCAGACAGCCTGTTGCCCGCCGTAGCCAGGAAATTCTCTATAAAGAAATGGCCTGGCGGGCTGATTTTGAGCTAACAGTGTCGATGAAAAATCAATTCCATCAGAGCCTTCAGGCAATTTGGATTCAAGCCCGGCGAGTTTCAATAAAGTTGGCATCCAATCCTCAAAACCAGTCACACGGTCTGTGCTGGAAGCTGGTGGAACACGGCCTGGAAATTTGACGAGTGTCGGCACACGAATACCACCCTCGTAAACTGAGCCTTTCCGGCCTCTCAACTCACGCGCAGACTCAAAAAAATCGGTATCTGTTCCGCCAAGTTTATCATAGAGCGGGCCATTGTCAGACGTAAATACAACAATCGTATTTTCAGTAAGCCCCAACTCATCTATTTTCCTCAGAATTCGCCCGATTGCAGTGTCAAGGCGAGTGACCATTGCCGCATAGGTGGCCCGCGGTGTCAGATTTGGCAAGTAGGCTCTTGAACCATCATAGGGAGTCTCTTCAAAACGGCCTTGATATTCAGCCAGCGAATCTTCGGGCACCTGTAAGGCAAGATGCGGAACGGTTGTGGGGTAATAGAAAAAAAACGGGCGATTTTTATTCTGTTCGATGAATTTTATTGCCTGCTCATTGATGAGATCAGGTGCATATTCTTCGCCTTTATATCTGTCGTATGACGACTTTGCTAGTGGGTCGGCGTCGGCAGGAAATTTTTGATGTGCCGGAAAAAGCTTGTTTTTCAGTTCGACCTTTGTGTCGTTATCCCAGAGATAAGCCGGGTAAAAATTATGTGCCCTGGCCTGACAGTTATAACCGAAAAAGCGGTCGAAGCCCTGTTTTACCGGGCGGCCATCGCTTTCAGGGCCACCCAGCCCCCACTTGCCAAACCCACCGGTTGCATAGCCGTTTTCATTTAAAATTCTTGCGATTGTTTTTGTGCCGGGTAGCAGAGGATATTGTCCTTCAGGCTTTG
>JBILGL010000589.1:0-3028 GCA_044351075.1 Isosphaeraceae bacterium
CCTACGGCACGCGCCGGCATGACTTGCGTGTCTCGACCATCCCTGCCGGATATGGAGAAAAGCTCGTTATCCGAATTCATGACGCTATTGCCGAAATTATTGGCCTGAAACAACTTGGCCTGACCATGGCGCAGGAAGATGTGCTCGTCCGGCTTTTGCAGAAGCCCAACGGCATGATGATCGTCAGCGGGCCGGTCGGTTCGGGCAAAACGACGACCCTGTATAGCTTTATGGGTGCTGTGAATTCTCCAGGCCGAAACCTGATGACCATCGAGGACCCGATTGAATATCGGCTGGACGGAGTCAATCAGGTTCAGGTGGAAGGGCGGGCTGAGATTGGCTTTTCCGAAGGCCTGAGGGCGATTCTCCGACAGGACCCCGATGTGATTATGATCGGCGAAATCCGCGATCATGAAACCGCGCAGATTGGTCTTCGGGCAGCGCTTACAGGCGTGCTTGTCTTCAGCACAACCCATGCCAGTGATGCTTCGGCCACGATCGCCAACCTGCATAATTTCAGTGTTCCTAACTACATGCTTGCCAGTGGTTTAATTGGTATTGTCGGTCAGCGTCTCGTGCGGAAAATCTGCCCTTATTGTCAGTATCGTCACAAGCCCGATCCTGCTCTCTGGCAGATGCTGGGCCTGCCTGATGAAGAGGCCGCTGATGCAGAAGTGATGCGGGGGCAGGGCTGTCCGGCCTGTTTTCATACGGGCTATCTCGGTCGAATTGGTGTCTTTGAAATTTTGGAAGTGGACGAAGAGATCCGCGAATCGATTATGCGGAAAATGCCGAAAGATCAGATTCGTCAGGCGGCGGAAGCCAAAGGGATGCAAACACTCTGGCACTCGGTTGTCGAATTAGTACGTAGCGGCGTAACGACGATTGAAGAGGCCCTTCGCGTCGTGCCCATGTGATAAGGCTCTGAAATAAAAGCACTTGCATGGATGATTCCGGTCTCATGCCGGACTGCTGACGACTATTCGAAAGGACACGGAGGTCCAGACCATGAATCTGCATCAACGATTTACGTTTCAGAAATTGACCGCCACGGCGGCATTGGCTGCCCTGCTTGCAACCGGTTATTGGGCTGGGCCACTGAATGCCGAAGAGAACGACCGCCCCAGCGGCGGCTTTGGTCTTTCTCGCTTTTTTCGATTCGGCAGCAGCCAGCCTGCGGCTCGCGATAACCAGCATCATCATAACCACGACCTGCCTCCGGGCAGTCAGGTGATTGATTCTGGCGAAATCCCGCAGATGGCCCGTGGCAATTCGTCGGCTGGTCGTGGGCCAGTCGGTGGCGATGTGCCTGCTTTTCAGCCGGCCGTCACTTCGCCAGGCTTCGGTCAGAGTAATGCTTCGCGCATCACGCCCCGGACTAATTACTCCGGGCCGGTGACGGAAGCCGACCCGATCCTGACTCGCGTTGGCATCGGCCGGGCTGACAGCGGCTCGACATTTGGTCTCTTCCTCCAGATTTATGCCGATGGCACCGTTATTGACAGCGAAGGCGTGCATCGTTTGCCGACCAGCCAGATTCGGCAGATCGTAAACGTGATTCGTGGGCACGATTTTTCGCGAATCAAGGGTCATTGCGGCCAGCCCTCGGCTGATTTTGTCGAAAACGTTCAGATGATCGTTTACGATCGGTCGCTTGGTCGGCTGCGGGCCCATGCCTTCTCTTACGCCGGTAATCCGGAGGGCTGCGACCCCAGCGTCGCCCATCTCCATAAGGCTGTGGAAGATCTGGTGCTGACCATGGCCGGCGGTAAGCCATCTGATTCGGCTTCGGCAAGCGGGCGAATCGTTACTGGTGAAATGGCGGCTCAGCCAATCACCCCGAATACGGTTTCCCTGCCGGTTTCGCCGAACGTGACAGGCCTGCCGCCTGTGATTGAATCCAGCGGCATTCAGCCCCAGCCTGTGCAAAATCAGCCATTTGTCGGCCAGGCTCAACCAGTGGCTCCAGCAATCGCAAATGGGAATTACACGCAGGGTGTAGTCGTTCCGCGATTGCCCTCGCCCACTATCCCTCCAGCTGGTGTCACTTACGGCACTGCCAGCAGCCCGGCTCTGGCACCGCCACGCTAAGACGGAAGCCGTTGGAAAAGCGATCGGAAAACGGAGTCGGGCGTGACGGAATTTCCCCACGCTCGGCTTTTTTTGTGCTATTTCAAATGGTTTATCTGGCGAATCAATCATAAATTGTATATAAATTAGGGAGTAAATGGTTTCTGCCCAAAACTTGCAATTGCCCTTCTGAAATCCCTTGGAAACCGGCCAGATCAGTACCCCATCGACCGAAGAATCGAAGCCCGAGCCAGACCTGGCAACCCCAGCCAGTGCTCAGTCGGCTGAAGTGAAGTTTCGTGAATTTCTCGAGATTCGTGGCGAAAAACTCACCGCCCCGCGGCGTGCCCTGATTCAGCATGTATTCAGCTCCCATAAGCATTTCGATGCTGATGAACTGGTGGCCGAGCTGCACAGCACCGATGCCGGTGTGAGCCGTTCGACCGTTTACCGAACCCTTCGTCTGCTTGTTGAAAGTGGCCTTCTGCGCGAGTTTCGCATCGCCAATCGTGCCGTTTATGAACACGATTTTGGCTACCCCTCGCATGACCACATCCACTGCACCCAGTGCGATGCCATCATCGAATTTCGCAACGAGGAAATCCGCAAAATTCGCGAATCAGTTGCCCGTGAGCATGGCTTCAGGGCCGAAGCCCATCGCCTTTTCATCGAAGGGGTCTGCCAGCCATGCCAGCGAAAAGCCGCACGCGGCCGACGTCGTCTCGACCTGATTTGATCATTGTCAGAAAATTCCTTTCACCGGCACCCCTTCCGAAACTTTGTGTGAAAAGCCGCGAAGGTCTGTAAATCGAGCCTGAGGGCTGATGCCAAGTGCCGCCATGATGGTGGCATGAAGGTCAGGCGGGCTCACTGGTTTATCTACCACATAAGCCGCATGATTGTCGGACGCTCCATACACCGTGCCTTTGCGGGTCCTGCCGCCCGCAACCAGCACGGA
>JBILGL010000590.1:0-3024 GCA_044351075.1 Isosphaeraceae bacterium
CTCTGGCGGCGTCTGCCAGTTTTTCTGAACCAACGACAACCGCCGCATGAGAATGCTTCCAGACTTTCAAATCTGTGCGAGAATTACCGGCGTAATCAAAACCATGTTCGCCGAATCGGCTGACAAGCTCAGCGGCTTTATCATCGCCTGTATTATTACTGCCGGGATGGCTGCCGATGACACCGTCAAAAAGGCCAATATGAGCTGAAATGCAATCGGCCAGGCGCTGATTTGCTCCGGTAACGAGCAGAATCTGCTGGCCTTCACCGCGGGCTTTTTTAATATAATCAATAATATCAGAATGATAAGGCAGGCTGGCAGGATCAATAAGCTGTAAGTCAATTGCCTTTGATTTGAAGCCTGATCGGCCTGCACGAAAATAGGCAGACAGGAGTGATAGTAATGTAATGGGTTTGATTTTAATGATTTGCAGAACCGTTTCCCAGAGCGAATCGGTACGAATCAATGTGCCATCCAGATCAACGCAGAGCGGTTTCAATTCAGTTGCCATAGTGACCGGATATCAGGCATCAAAGTGGTGACACATTCATCAGAAAATATAATAATTCTTATATCACTGAAAATCAATCTGTCAAAGAATATCGTTGCTTTACCACAATGGCTTTAACTGATCCGTTTGAGTTTTCCGCTGTGGGTTTGCTCAAGTTGATCAACGACTTCAAATCTCGATGGAATCTGGTATCTGGCCAGTCGATTCTGACAATGTTCGCGAAGCCTTCTGGCCAGATCAAGTGGTTTTTCCGGTTCAATCAGTTCAATTTTTGCAACGATCATCTGACCAATGAGTGGATTTTTCTCGCCACTGACCAGCACATTCCTGATATTCTCAGCCTGACGTATCACTTCCTCGACGGTTGCGGCCGAGACTTTTTCACCACCTACATTAATAATATCTGACGAACGACCCAGCACTCGAAAAAATGCACCTGTTTCATCAAATTCAACCAGATCACCAGTTGGATACCAGCCTTCTGCGTCAAATGGATCAGAGGCATTCAAGTAGCCGACCATGGCTGATTTGCTTCGGAGAAAAAGCATTCCGTCAACAATTTTCATTTCATTGGTATCGGAATGAAATTGAATCCAGGCTGGGTCGTTGATCTTCGTCCGAATTCCGGGAACACCCAGTTCTGTTGTGCCGTACGACTGTAATATTCTTATCGATGGAAATTTCTCTGTCAGTTTCTTCAGCGTGGCTGCCGGCATCGGTTCGGTGCCGAAACTAATCTTTTCCAGGCTTTGCAGCGTGTATTTTTCTGACATTTCAGAAAACAGGAGGTGATTGAGGAATGTCGGTGAAGTCGGCAAAAGCTGGATTTGAAATCGGTCGATGAGTGCTGCGACTGATGCCGGGCTGCGTTCACCTGATTCGGGCAAAACCAGTGCCCCGCCTGATGAAAGTGTGTGGCAAACGGTATCAATTCCGCCCATGTGATCAAACATCATGAAGGCGAGTGTGCGGGCAGGGCGCCGCTGCCGGGAAAAACGCTCAAGCAGTCTGGCAACATTGTGCAGAACAAGGCGGGGCAGGGCGGTCGTGCCCGATGTCAGCAGTATTAACCCGGCATGAGCACTGTTTCTGATGATATTCAACTTATTGATTGCCGCATCAGGAGCTGGATCTTTGAATTCAACCAGTTTTATTTCAATTTGATCGCCAGGATCATGAATTTTGCAAATCCATTTTGCATCTGCTATTGAAACTGAGTAGGAAAGCAGCCGACTCTGATTCGTTGTCAGAGGAAATGCAATCGCACCGATGGACCAGAGCGCCCAGAGCGATGCCAGAGCTGCATGGGAATAATCAGCGCATTGCAAAATTACAACATCGCCTGGCCTGATACCTGAATGATCAAACGACTCTTGAATGAGTTTAATTTCAGCCAGAAATCTGGTATATGACCACGACTTTTTTTCGCTGAGAATTGCATCTGCCGGACCGAATTGTTCGAATCGATCCAGCATCCATTGAGTGGCGATAGACTGGCTCATCCGACGCCACCCAGATAGAGAATCTGGCCAGTCATGCAATCGCTGGCAGGCGCGAGAAAAAAGTCAATCACATGAGCAACTTCTTCCATTTTCCCAGCCTTGCGCGATGGCAGGCGGTCGAGCAAAGCCGCCATTTTCTCAGGCGGAACACCACGGATCAGGTCGGTATCGATTGGTGTCGGACCGATGGCATTGACGGTAATATTCCAGGCAGCCAGCTCTCGGGCCATTGTGCGAGTCAGGCTTTCAACAGCGGCTTTGCTGGCGGCATAAACCGATTCGCCTTCGAGATTCAGCGGGTGTGCCACTGTGGAGAAATTCACAATTCGGCCGCATTTGCCTGAAATCATCAATTTGGCGGCTTCACGGGCAATGATAAATGTGCCCGTGACATTTGTCGCAAAAATCCGGTTTACCGTTTCGCCGGGTGTCAGTATGAAGTGATTCATGCTGGCGATGCCGGCGTTATTCAGGGCGGCATCAAGCCGGCCATGCCTGCGGCGAATCTCGGAAAAGAGGGAAATGACGGCTTTTTCGTCGGTAATATCGATTTGATGGTGCTCGTAGAGTGTGTCGGACCACTCGGCCGGGCCACGGCTGCAGCCGATAACCAGCCAGCCGCGCTGGGTGTAGTATTGGGCAAGAAACAGGCCAATACCCTTGCGGGTGCCGGTAATGAGCATCACTGGCGGTTTTTCCGTCTGCACGGAATTCATGATGTGGCCGATTCCTGCAAAAGTGAGCAAATATAATCTGCAAGAGTGCCGATCGATCGAAACGGGCTGCGCGACTGGCTCATGGCCCGATCGTCCATGAGTCGAATGGGTTTGTCAGTTAAGTCGGCAAGGCGTGTTTCAAGCTCGACCAGCATGGAGACCAGGCCAATGGAGTCAAGCAGTCGATCAGAGCCAATCAGCGGAGAATTTTCATTAAATTCGTTTGAAGGATGGCTGGAATGATTGGCAACAGATTCAATCACCAGTTTGATTATCGAATTTCTCTCGGTCAGCA
>JBILGL010000104.1:0-10217 GCA_044351075.1 Isosphaeraceae bacterium
TATCGCAACAACGGCCTGGGAAACCTGACGGAAGATCAGCTCAGGGCCCAGTTTGAGCAGATTCCAAAGGCTGATCTCGACCCGCGCAGCTCCAGCTTTGACCCTAAATCGGTCATGCTTTACCCTTTCCCGGCCGGGATTTTTAAAGATGGCCCCACAAGTTACAATTACGAGCTTTCTAAGCTGGATCGGGAAACGGTTCGGAAGATTTATCCCAAAGCTAACAATTTCCGCCATGGCCGGCCGGGTATGGAATTAAATCTGTTTGACAAAACCAAGACTGATGCTTTTAAAACCGCGTATTATCTTTTTGGAACCGACTCGGCCCAGTTTTATTTCAAAATTGAAAAACCCGGCGAATATTGGGTGCGGATGGCGGCAGAACCTGGTGATAAGGTTTATGAGCCACTCAATAAAGCCCAGGAAAGCCCGGCTGATCCTCTGGAAAATGACCGATTTCTTTCTGGCACAACCTTTCAGATTTTTGATGAAACGCTGGACTGGGAGCCTGGTAAACTCATCCCCGGCGGCGAATTTAAATTCGATCTTTTCGCGGATACGCCGGAAGCGTCGAAAAAATCTACCCGGGTCAATATCGCCAAGCCTGGTTTTTACTACATCAAAGCCCAGTCAACCTCGCAGGACAGCCGAGCTCTGTTCCGCTTTGTCCCCTCCGTGGAAGCGGTCTGAATCGAATCATGCTGCAAATTCTGACAAGGCTTTCTGATCGTTGTGACGCACAATCATTTGACAACTGATTAAAAATGGGTAGGATAGAGAAGATTTTACACTATGAGATCGGCACGCTTTTGAATATGGTGGAAGCATCATGAATCGCTTGCAGAAACGTCATTTTTCGCTGCTTTCGGGCGTGCTTTTGATTTTTCAATGTGCATTTCTGCTGGCTGATGATTTAAAGCCGGTCAAGCGTGATTCTTACAGCAATATGCTGGCGAAAACGGTGAGCCAGTGCCTGACGGAGCTCAAGGTTGCGCCCGCGATTTCACAGTCAGACGCATTAAAAGAGGCCACTCAGCGGATCATTCGCTCATCTGACATTAATTTCGCCATCAGTCAGGATGAAGCATTATCCAAAGCCTTTAACGAT
Organism: Isosphaeraceae bacterium; assembly: GCA_044351075.1. Taxonomy (GTDB): domain Bacteria; phylum Planctomycetota; class Planctomycetia; order Isosphaerales; family Isosphaeraceae; genus QWQI01. The sequence continues at coordinate 1,109 of JBILGL010000104.1, forward strand.
GATTCAGTCACACAAATTCAATTTCAGGATTTGGCGTCCAATTATCTCAATGGCTTGAATAATAATTTTAAGGCATCGCTCAATTCAGCGGTTTCCAGCATTCCTCCCTCCAGTAATTCTGCAGGAAATTCAACAACGAATGGAACAGCCGACCTTCTCTTCAAGGTGACTGATATTGATCCTCTTAAGGAATCAACCGGGCTTTTTCAGTTGATCATTAAGGCTCGCGATCATTTTTATCCCGGCGGAAAGCCGATGACGACAAACGGCTTCGACAAAAAAACGGCTGCCGAGCAGGCGGAAGTGATTAAGACCATGCTTGTGCGAGTATTTATAAAAGAAATCGCCGATAATTCTCAGCAATATCGAACAAATATTAAAACGGATGATCAGAAAAAAACTTTTGAGAATCAGTGGGCAAAAGCTAATTCTGGCCGGGTGGATAATATCGTTGCCCAGATACAATCGGGGAATATCAAATCCCCAGCTGGTTTTGATTACCTCTTTGGTGTTCATGCCGATTTTCTTGATGGTTTTAAAACCTTTCTTATAGATTTAAATGAAAGTTATAATAATTCAGTTGATAATGGTATTCGCGGCGAGGATAAGGCGACTCGAGAAAAACGGCTTGCTACAGATGCCCTGAAATTTGTTCAGCAGCATCTGCTTTTGCCTTCTTCTAAAGAAATTAAATCAGTCGAGGATTTGGATCAAACATCACAACTTGTATTTAATCAATATTTAACTCGTTATTCCCAACCTTTGATACAGGGAATTCCTGCTGAAAATCAACCTGGAACAAATCAGCAACCAAATTTGAAACGAATTTCGATGTTTAAAGATAAAGTCTTCGAAATCGTGCGAATCTGGCTGCGTGTGCAATCATTTATCAGTCTTTTTGGTGGCGGATTCGGGCTGGACACGGCGATTCTTGATCAAGTGGTCAAAGCTCTGGAAACAATTCTTGGTGGCACACTTTCCGACGCTGAAAAAACCGAAGCACGCTCTTGGGCCACTCAGCTCGCCTCTGAAGTGCAGCGACCGCAGCCCACCACACAGCCCACGACTATTCCACCGGTTGTGCCTTATCCCAATACGTTCCTGCCCGTCATGCCTTATGGCCATGGCATGGGTGGGCATCATTTGAAAAATCGGATGATGATCATGCCCGTGCCGGGCGGATATTACTACTTCGTTCGCTGAGTGCCCTTAACCTCAGGGCTGCTGCTGGTTAGAATGAGGCTTGATTTTCTTTCCGAATCGATCAGGAAGCGGAAAATATCAGGCCCGGGGCTTTTAAGTCAATGTCCAGCGAAATCGACCCCAAAAAACTGCAGCGAGCCAAAGCTTATTACGAAACGGGGCTCGACGCTGCCCAGAAACGTAATTTTGAATATGCTCTGCAAATGCTGGGCGATGCCTGCCGCCTCTTTCCGACCAATCTCCAGTTCCGGCAGGGCCTGCGTGCCGCCCAGCGACTGAAATACGATAACGATCCAGCCAAGGTTGGCTTCATGGCCAAAACTCGCCTCCAGCCGGTGCGTGGGCAGATCAAAATGGCCCGAACCACCAGCAACTGGTCGCGTGTGATGGAGCTTTGTGAAGATGCCTTCCTGCTGCACCCGTGGGATCTTGGCACTTCGATGGATTTTGCTGAAGCTTCACTGGAACTTGGCGCCCCAGATCTTGCTGAATGGGAAATGCTGACTGTGGCCGATGAAGCGGTTGATCATCTTGATTATCTTCGCCTCATGGCCAGAGTTTATGAGGGCGTGGGCAAATGGGCGGCAGCGATCGGCTGCCTGGAACGAGTCAAGACACTCGACCCCACCGATCAGGATGTCGGTTCGCAGATCAATCGACTTTCTGCTAACCAGATGATGGCCAAATCAAGCGGCCTGAAAACGCAGGGCAAGCCTGGTGTATCGGGCGTCACGTATGCTGCGAAAGCTGACAACACGGCTGGTGACGAAGTTCGAGTGGCCGAAAGTTCGGCTCAGGCTGAATCATCTCAGGCAACAAATCAATTGGGAGCCAAGTCTCCGGCACTTTCGCGGGAAGACCAGCTCAGGGCGAGGCACGAGTCAGACCCTGCTGATGTTCATGTCGCACTCGAACTGTCAGATCTCCACAAGGCTGCCAATAAGTGGGATGAAGCGGATAAAGTGCTTTCAGCATGTTATAAAAAGAATTCAGGCGACCATTACCTGCGTCAGATTTATGCTAATACCCGCATTGAGCGAATGAATCGGGCATTGGCTGAAATGGATAGCTTTTTAGCAAACCACCCGGACGATGCCAGAGCCATTGCCAAGCGTGCCGAGGTGACCAAACGCCGCAGCGAATTTGAAATTAGCGAGTTTCAGCAACGCATTCAGCTTAACCCAGCCGACGCCGAAAGCCATTTCCGGCTTGGCCTTGCACTTGTCACCGACGGCCGGGTGGATGAAGCCATCGCCGCCTTTCAGCAGGCTCGAAATGCTCCTGACTGGAAAGTGAAAGCTTTGACCGAAGCAGGTAAATGCTTTGAGCAGGTCGGTTCGGCCAAGCTTGCCGAACGCAGCTATAATGATGCCCTGAAGGCCATCGCCGCCGCCGACACCGCTACTTTTAATGAACTCCATTATCGCCTGGGCACACTGGCCGAACGGCAGGGCCAGATGCAGCAGGCTGAAGAGCATTACAACGAAGTGGCCGCAAACGACTATACTTATAAAGATGTGGCAAAGCGGCTTCGCGATATTCAGAATCGTTATTGAAATGAAGCCGGGCGATTGAATTTTTGCCCGGCTGAAATGCAATTTGATTTCCGCTTTGTTTTCGCGAGAATTTCAATTCACTTTACTGCGCAGGTCGTGGCAGCTCTCGCCTGATTCCATGGCATTTTTGCCAGCATCATGGCCATGCCACAGGTGTCGGTCACACCGGCAAACGTCAAACCGGCACCGACAAAGCCCGGGATGATCAAAAAGAGCGGGTTGACGAATGCCCCGGCGAGCGTTCCGATAAAGACCATCAAGCCCGCCACGATTCGCACCTGTCGCTCCAGGCTTATCGTCTTTTTGCCTTTCACCACAGCCAGACCCGCCGCAGCCCAGGCGGTGGTGCCACCTTCGACATTTACGACATTGATCCCGGCCGCCTTCAGCTTTTCACAGGCCTGTCGGCCGCGATTTCCTGACTTACAGATGACATAAACCGGCTGATCAGTGCCCGTGGTTCGGATCGATTTAAGCGAATCGGCTGAAAGTCGGTCGAGCGGCAGGGAAACAGCAGGCTCGGCATGAATTTCGCGAAATTCGGCCGGAGTTCTGACATCTATCAAATCGACCTTTTCACCTGAATTTATAAGACTTGCCAGCTCTTCCGCCGTAATTGTCCCGGTCAATGCAACAGAGCTCATTTTCAATACTCCTCGACATAAAACCTGATCAATCAGCTTGATCGATCGAAATATCTACTCATCTCAAAGAGCTGCCATTCAACTCAACATGCGGCATTGCCACAGGAAAAATCGTGCAATCACCGGCCGAACAAGGTCGAAAACCAGCACGAACCATACCCCAGCAGCTCAAACTGACGTAAAGTACAAGCCCGGTAATGATCAACAGTGTTTCCCATTTCCCAGCCTTCTGTTTTTGAAACTCGAAATCCTGAAGATCTTGACTTTTGACATCATTTAGAAGATTATCCATCTACCACTTCTCTTCATCAACTACTCACAACCAGTTCATAATCAATATATAACCAGTAGGTTATAATGTCAACTCTACCGAAAAAGCCTCCTGACGACGCGATGGTCAAGCACATGGCCCAGGTTTTTCAGATCATGGGTGATGAAACCAGGCTAAAGATATTAAGATGTTTGATGGGGTCTTCTCAGACGGTCAATGCGATTGTTGAAGCGACGGGCCAGAGCCAGGCCAATGTTTCCAAGCACCTTTCGCTAATGACGAAGAGCGGCCTGCTTGGGCGTCGTAAAGAGGGCACGCGGGTTTGGTATTCGATCGTGGACCCGATGGTGCATGCTCTGTGCGATGCTGTTTGTCAGCACCGTTCGAAAGCCAGGCCTGATGCTTCCAAAAATTGAGACGAAATTCTCCTTTCCGGATTATTGTCGATGATCATTTGCCGGGAATCTGCGACGGTTCTTCGTGATCAGGGTGTCAGCCAATTGCTGGTAGATTCGCAGCGAGAATTGCTGGCCGATGGTTTTGTCTTCACGGAAGGGCCGTTGGAACTGGCGGATGGATCGCTGATTTTTCAAGATTTGAAGTCTGACCGTACCTGGCGATGGTCGGATCAAGCCGGACTTTCACTACTTCGCGAAAATACCAACGCTGGCAATGGGCAGACCTGGGGCCCTGATGGCCGCATCTGGCTTTGTGAGCAGAATGGCCGCCGCGTTTCGAGTATGAACCCGGACGGATCCAATGTTCGTATAGAAATCGAAACATGGCACGGGGCAAGGCTCAATAGCCCCAACGATATCATCATGCGTCGCGACGGGCTGATCCTCTTCACCGACCCACCCTATGGCGTCGAGCCACAGCACCGAAGCCTGCATTTTCAGGGCGTCTATGCATTCAGGCCCGGCTGGCCTGAGCCGAAGCTGCTGGCCGACGATTTTGAGCGGCCCAATGGGCTGGCCCTTTCGCCGGATGAGAAGACGCTTTACGTCTGCGACACGTTTCGCTATCACCTGCGGGCGTTTGATCTCTCGCCCAATGGAGAAATCAGGCCGGGCTCAAGCCGCATTTTTGCGAAATTTGATACCGAAGGCCCCGGTGGCCCGGACGGCATGAAGGTGGACTTAACCGGCCGACTTTACATCGCCGTTTTAGGCGGCATCTGGGTTTATGAGCCCGATGGCCGCTTCCTTGGCATTATTGCCACCCCCAAGCGACCCTCAAACCTGGCCTGGTGTGGGCCCGATGGAGCTTGCCTTTGCGTTACGGCGGTGGATCAGGTTTTTCGGTTCAGGCTGAATGTGTGCGGAATCAAGCCACATCAAGCGTAAAAGCCATCATTCTTGTTTTTCTGCTATAAAATATTATCCTTGAATTGTTTATGGAAACCAAAAAACACTTGGTTTGTACCGTTTATAGCAAATAATTGTCTTCATTAAATCGGTGTAAGTAACAGCAATTATTGTGTTTACTGCACTCTTAAGAAGAATGACCCCTTCTCACATTGCCTTTTTTCCATGCGATCAAACAAGATCTGCAAAATAATTTTGATTGACAAAAAATTTTTATTTATTTATACATAATATGTATTTCAAGCCGTATCATCATAACTACACCCTTATAAAAGATTCGCTTTGGAGTATCTAAAATGAATCAGCGGGAATGCAAAGAAAAAATAGCTGGCCGAGCCTTCACTTTGATTGAGTTACTGGTCGTTATTTCTGTGATAGCGGTGCTTATTTCATTACTCTTGCCTGCGGTGCAGTCGTCCCGCGAAGCGGCTCGGAGAATTCACTGTTCCAATAATCTCAAGCAAATTGGTTTGGGGCTCGCTCAATATGCACATCAATTCGACTGTTTTCCAGCCGGATATATGACGGATGAGAAAGGGCAAGGCCCGCATGCACCTCTTGATCCGGACTCGCTTGATTCAGGTCCGGGCTGGGCTTATGGGGTTTCAATTTTGCCGTTCCTGGAACAATCGCCTTTGTTTGCCTCGATGAATCTGAACATGCCTTGTTATTCGACAACCCAGGCGACATCTGTAAACACAGTGTTGAGTGTTTATCTGTGTCCTTCGGTCAGCGAAAGCAGTCGCAGCTTCAAAGTGACCAGTCAGCAGAGTCAAACACTCGCCAATTTTGCCAGGTCGCATTACATTTTGAATGCAGGAAATGAAGAGCCCTGGCATTATCAGACATTTGACCAACGATCAATTGCTGATGGGCCGTTTTTCCGAAATTCTTTCATGCCGATTGCGTCTTTCACGGATGGTTTGAGCGGTACGATGCTTGCAGGTGAGCATACATCGCTCCTGAGCGATAAAACGTGGGTGGGGGTTGTTCCGGGGGCGGTTGTCTGCCCGGCGCCGGCTTTCGCATTCTCTTCGTGTGATTACGCTGCAGCGATGGTATTAAGCCACACCGGCCCTGCCGCGCAGGAGAAAAATGTCATTCATCCGCCAAACTCTCGAATGAGCCATGTCAATCAGATGTATGCCGAACATCCGGGCGGAGTAAACATTATTCTGGGCGATGGCAGCGTCAGATTTGTTCGTGAGTCAATCAATCAGCGAGTTTGGGCAGCGCTGGCTACAAACCGTGGTCATGAGGTCATTTCCAGTGATTCTTTTTAAATCCTCTCAAATCTCTATCATTCATCTCTGCATTTTATGCTGGTGCATTTGCACCTTTTCCGGATGTGGCGAAAACCCCCAGATTCAGGCAGAAAATCGGACATTAGTAGTTGCCATGGCAACCCTGGTGGCGTCTCAGGATTTGCCTGAGATGAATGAAATGAGTGTTCTAATTAAAGACAAATTCAATCAGGGTGAAATGTCGAAAGCGGAGTTTCAGGCCTTTGACGAAATCATTGCGCTGAGCCTCATGAATCAATGGAAAGCAGCTCAAGATCAAATATCAATGCTTCAAAATAGTCAGAAACCGCAAAAAGAAGATCTTGAGAGAATCACCCGCAAACAACTCCCGGAAATGAAACAGCTCACCCGAAAAAATAAATTGAAATCCTGATCAAAATCGTACAAAAAACACCCTGAGATTTCTCTCAGGGTATTCTTGAATTGAATAGTTGAAATTGCAATCAAATCGATTACAGAGCCGCCAGAGTTGTCGGCACGGCATAAGGCTGACGGCTGGCTCGTGAGAGCAGGGCGTCGGCCTCGGGGGCATCGACAAATTTCTCAGCCTTGGCATTGAATTTCAGCGTTGGGCCAAGGATATAGCTCAGGCCATCGAGCGAAACGGCGTTGCCGTCCTTGAGATGGTCCTTCATGCGCTCAAAGCTCTCGTTGCCATCAGCCACGCTGCCAAATGGCGAAGAATTGGCCGAAAACTCGACTGGTTTGCCCAGCCGATAACTGATATTGGCCAGATGGCAGCAGGCGCTTGAGTAGTGGCCTTCCAGAATTTCAGCGTTAAGCTGATCATTCTTTCGTGAGCGAACCGCTTCGATAAAGTTGCCGAAGTGGTCGCCGCCGCCGGGCCCGCGCTGGCCCTTCACATCTTTCGGCAGCGGGATCGCCTTGGTTTCGCCCTTGGGAATCCACTTCTTGCCGCCGATAATGGTGCCGCCTTCCAGATGGATAATATTACCCACCTTCTCGCCCATATACTCGTCGGTCTTCAGGCCACGCACTTCAAATGTCAGCAGCGGGCCACCAAAATCCATCACGGTGATCTGAGTGTTGGCCGTCTGCCCCTGATCCTTATAGCCAAATCGGCCGCCTACACTCACAACCGACTGCGGCAGGGTGGCACTGGGGATCATCCAGCGAGCAACGTCCATCTGATGCACGCCCTGATTGCCGATATCGCCATTACCGAAGTCCCAGAACCAGTGCCAGTTATAATGCACCAAATTGGCATGATGCGGCTGCGCCGGAGCGGGCCCCAGCCAAATGTCGAAATTCACTTCCTTGGGTGCATCTGTCACCGGCTTGAAACCAATTGAAGGCCGGGGTTTATAGCAAAGTGCGCGTGAAACCAGCACCTTGCCCAGCTTGCCGCTTTCGATCAGAGCGAGGGTGTCGGCCCAGGCCTGAATGCTGCGGCCCTGCGTGCCGTGCTGCACCAGACGGTTATACTTCCGGGCGGCTTCCACCGCCATTTTGCCTTCGGCCACGTTGTGGCTCATCGGTTTTTCAACATAAACATCCTTGCCTGCCTGGCAGCCCCAAATCGTCAGCAGCGAGTGCCAGTGGTTCGGCGTGGCGATGGAAAGCACATCGATGTTCTTATCTTCCAATGCCTTGCGAGCATCAGCCACATGGTTGGGCGCGTGGCCGTTCTTGGCCGTGAGGAGCTTGGTGTATTTGCCGAACGTGCGTGAGTCGGGGTCGATCAGTGTCGTTACGGCGACATTTTTCAGGTCGGAGAAGCCGCCGACGTGGGCTGAGCCACGGCCATTCACGCCCGCAACGGCTACGCGAACGGTGTCGTTGGCACCAATCACCCGGCCCGAGCTTTTTGTGCCACCAACGGCGAAGAGCAAACCGGCTCCGGCCGTGGCTTTCAGGGCATCACGACGATTCATTTGTCTGTTCATCTTCATTTTCTCCTGGCAGAGTGGGTCTCAAACGGAAATGGAGCGTTTTTGGATCTTGAGAAATCGCTTCAATGCTATCAGGAATCGAGCAAGAGGCAGGAATTGTTAAATTATCAGAAAACGGCCCGCGACATGCCACTCATTTTTTTGGAAAAAATAGCAGGAGTTTTGATGCGGCATCCGTGTGCGGCAATTTCCGTCAATTGCTTTTTCTTGAGTCGGCCCGCGTGGGGGCGTATGATGAAAAAATTGCCCGACCAATTTCACCAACCCCTCCCAATCGAGACCATCATGAAATTCAATTCTGCAATCTGCCTGATCTTCTTGCTGGCTGTGCCATCATGGGCGCAAGATCTTAAAAAAGTGCCACCGGCCAATTACGACGAAGCTAAAATCAAGCCATACACACTGCCTGACCCACTTCAATTTAATGATGGCCGAAAGGTAAAAACCGCAGCCGAATGGCCGGCACGTCGGGCCGAGCTGCTGGAAACCGTGACTCGCGAAATGTTTGGCCGCCAGCCAACTGCGAAAATAGAAATTCAGGCTGATCCGGCAAATGTTGTTGAAAATGCACTTGGTGGCAAAGCGAAACGCAAGCTGGTGACGCTGCACCTGAAGCACGCCGGCCGCGATTTGCCTGTTGATGTGCTGATTTACACCCCCCAAGATGCAACCGGCAAAGTGCCAGTTTTTCTTGGATTGAATTTTAATGGTAATCAGGCGGTGACGAATGAAAAAGAGATTCCCATTACCAAAAGCTGGATTCGCAATAATGCAACTTCGGGAATGGTGAATAATCAGGCGACTGAAAAATCACGCGGCAGCGAGGCCAGCCGATGGCAGGTGGAAAAGAT
>JBILGL010000681.1:0-10201 GCA_044351075.1 Isosphaeraceae bacterium
AAATTGCGGCAAAAAAAGCAGCAAAAAGAAAGAAATATCCGGTTTTCTCTATGATTTGAGTTTAGCCTGAAAAAAATTCCTAATCATTTTACTTGTGCCTTAATCGCAGTCCGGCATGACTTGTCAGTGTGCTGAGAATCGCTCCAGAATTCGCTCTGTGGTGAATTGAATTGCGCCTCACTATCGATAGCCCGAAAGTTAGTTTTAACCAATTTCATCTGAGAAGATCAAAGCCGGATCATCGGCGAAAATGATACAGTCAAAATCATCTTCTGTATTTCTCGACTTTGATTTAAGAAATACAATTATTTTCTGCTGAGCAATCGTGCAGAGAGACGAATCGGATTAATTCTGATATCCATCTGAGACCGATCTGCCGGCTGATGATTCACCTTGAGATAGACCGACTGTGTCTGGTTGCGCGTGCTTGGCATCGAATTGACAACGTTTGCCACAACCCCTGCCCTGCCCTGACGCTGAAGCTGCTGTCGAAGGAATTGCATCAGTGCGGCATCAGGCATGCCTGCCGGGTTGATCACCAGCTTGTAAATGCCGGTAATATAACGATCTGCCGGACTGCCTGACGCCACAAATTGTTGCGTTCTATTGTAAAACTCCTGGCTCATCAGCAGACGCGTAATCAGCGAAGCGGCCGGCTGCCCATTCCTCAGCGCCGCAACATTTCGCGATAGCTCACGGCTTGTCGGCTGACGATTGAAATAGGTTGTAAACCAGGCCTGCACCTGCAAGTTCAGCGACTCGGTTGAAATAAGAATACGACTGGCGAATTGTTCACGCCCAACAATTCGATTCTCAAGCTGGCGAGTGCCCCGGGAAAGTTCTACTGCTGTAGCATTCCGGTTCAGGACTTGCCGATACACCATCATGACATATTCGCTGTTGCTCAATTTTTCATTCGATGGCACAACCCTGTCAACATATTGATCAGCCACCGGCAATGCACTCATAGCCGTTGAATTTCCCACGGTCACATTGTTGAAATTCTGAAATGTAACCTGACTTGAAATGGCACTGATCGCCGTCGGCTGGCTCCATGTTGCCTGACGCTCCGCATCAATTTTTATTCGATTCCTACCAGAGCCTCCATCGAATCTCTGGCTGAGATTTTCAGCAGTTGAAAGCACCGTACTGATCTGATCATCACCCGGCCCCATATCAATTGAAATTGATTTCAGGCCCGTCTTTTGACCAATCTCGATGAAATCATGGCCCGAACCCAGCGACATGATTGCATTATCAATTGCATTCATCTGAATCAATTGTTCAGGCGTCTCTATTTTTCCACCATCAATTGAAATTCTGCGATTTTCGCTGTAATTCAAATCATCGATAGTCAGCGTATTATTACCTGAAATCCCATCAACATAAATATGCGTTTTTTTGGTCTGACCTCTAATTTCATCAAGATTTAGATAGTGATTATGATTGCCCGATCTCGATTGCACAAGAATCTCATCGGCAGTGACCGCACCATCCACACTAACGACATATTTCTCCGATGAAAAGACTTCGCCGGCAAGGCTTGCCAGCAACACTTCTGTTTTCCCTTCAAGGCCAAGGCTGGCGACCAATGAGCCAGCGAGCAGGCTAAGGCCATCACCACCCACCAGACTGACTCTTTCATTTTTAGAGACCACCCAACCACCCGAACCAACAAAAATTCTTGATTCACCAGTCATTCCTGGCAATGTTGAAATGGAAATGGGCCCCGCTGATTGAATATCTGACAAGATATTTATTGCAGAATCGCCCGTAATCCCAATCGATTTCCCAGCACTGACCGGTCCATCAACAACCAGTTCGCCTGACTGATTAAGCCTGATTTCTCCCACTGTCGCCATTGCCGTTAACCCGGCAGCCTGAATTTCAAGTGGTAGCCCCGCCTTTCCAATGGAGAAAAGCCCTTGAAGGCTCAGGCTGCTGGCCACCACATGTTCCGGCTTCTTCAAAGCCGCAGCACGAATCAAGGGTGACGGCTGTGTAAGCCGCTGGGCCTGAATCTGCCCCCCATCGCTCCCGATAATAGACCCAACCGGTGCGGAGAGACTGACATTACCACGACTTTGGACAGATTGAATATACATATCGCCATCGGTTTGCAGCAAATAAACACCACCGGGAGCCTTGGCTGTGATATAGCCCGGCACCAGAGTCAGAATCGGGTTATTGGCCGCTCCGATCAATCCACTTGAATTCATGACAAGTGACTGAGCCTGAATTGTCGGGCTTCCGTAAGAGATATTAAAGCCTGAGATCGTCTGCACGGTCGCCCCCGAAGTACCCCAGCTCAGAAACCCGGGATAACATTTACCAACCCCACCAAGCTTCTGCCATATATTCACATTTTCATTTGTAAATGAGTATGTCTGATTTGAAACCAGATCGGTAAGAGTAACAGTCAATGAATTATCTCTCGGATTTTGAATCAGCACCACATGAATGGGGTCATTCGAGGCGAGATTTAAATCACCGGGGGCCTGTATGTCGTAAAGCGTTCCATTAATACCGAGAGCAATATATTGCGAAATAGAGCCACCATCGCCAGGATGAAGCACCAGCCCGACACTCTGCCTCAACTGCCCGGCAGGAAATATTTGGCTGCTCGACGATGTCAGGGCATTGTAATCATTTGGCCCGATTAAAGCGAAAACCATCATCGAACCCGGTGTCTGGGTCTGATAAATGAAACTTGCGATAAAACCATTATCAATCGGCATCGTATTCGACAGAATTGCAGAACCCAGACTACCCCAGTTATCTGTAGAATTAGCCGATTGCTCATTATTTGTGAAAGTCAGATTATTGGCGGTGATATTAACATTGGCATTATTTTCATAACCTTGCCAGCTTCCGATTGCATTTTGGACAAATCCGCCAATAGAGCCTTTCAATTCAGTCTCAGAGCTGGTGATATTACCTGAAGCTGAAATATTGGTAAAACCACCGGAATAAATCTCACCAAGCTGAAGATTAACTGGTGAACCAATCACCAGATTAGCATTGGAATAGGCATTAAGCACACCACTTACGGAAATATTACCGGAATTGATCGACCCGCCGGCCACAAGCCGAATAGTACCTGGTTTCAATTGCGACGAATTACCCATCGCATTTGCATTATCATTACTGATCGTAAAATAATTATTTTGAATCCCACTATTTCCAGAGCCAGAAACACCTTGACCATTGAAACCACTATTCGCTGGATTGAATCCGGTTGGTTGCCACCCACTACCAGAATTATAGCCCAAAATGCCACTGGCATTCACCGACCAGCCAGGTAAAGTTGTTGAATTCTGAAGCTCAACCTGGTTGATATTATTCCTGGCCACAATTGACATGTGCCCTGCGGACCGTGCATTTAAGAGATTTAAATCTCCACTATTTTGCGTCAGGTTGATTGTCGATCCTGACTGAATTATTCCGATACCGCTTGACGAAAGATTCACGACCAGCGGCTGTTCAATCTTAACAACGACACCAGTCACAGTAACATTTGCCAGCTCATTACCTGCCGAATAAACCACTTTCTGGCCACTCGCATTAATCCCGACATATTGCAATTCACCAGCATTGGTGGCCATGGCAAGCAACGATTTCTGAGATGGTGTTAAATTGCCGCTGTTAATGGCATTCATGTCAATTTCAACCGGATCATGCAATAGACCAATTGACCCGCCTGCATTCAGATTTAGAACCGCTGTTTGAATGACAGGTGAAGTGCCATTTCCGAATGTCTCCTGGCCTCTGGGGCTCAGGGCATCCAGCGAAAGCAATGCAAATGAATTCGTGACATCAAATGCTCCGTAAGTCAGGGCATTAACGGTCGCATTAGATGCGGTAAAATTAAAATTGGATTGATATGACTGGAATTGCGGTAAAGCCTGCCAGCCTGGCCCATATGCCATATTATTTTGAAAGCAATTAATCGCATTTTGATAGATCATACCGGCATAGGCATTTACCTGTGCGACATTTGCACTAATCGTCTGATTTTGAACATTTTGATAATAGATATTTGCCTGCTGCTGATAATACTGCACTCCATTGGCTGTCAGGCTTACCGCGTTATCGACAACAGTCGATAACGGAAATTGCAATCCGTAAACACCATTATTCAACGTCAGATTGCCTATCGTCGTCTGGTTGGCAGCCATTGTCCAGTATTGCAGGTAATTCTGATATACCGATCCTTCATAGGCAGCAACGGTAAAATTGGCTGCATTGGTATTATCCATGCGAATTGAGCCAATCACTTGATTAATCTGCTGTGCCGTCAGGTTTCCTGAATTAAAATCATAAACATCGGGGGAATTGCCATCAACGATATTGCCGTTAAGAACCTGAATTGAGACAACACCGCCATCTGAAGAGGTTGAGACCGAAGCAATTCGAAGATCGCCAACGTTCTGATTTAAATAAATACTTTCAGGGGCAGAAGCCGTCAGCAGACCACCAATGATCGATCCCGTTTCAAGCTGTGTGGGCTGTGTCTGTATTGTCAGTATTGCATTTTGGGTGCCAATAGTTCCATTGGCAATCAAAGTGATATCGGTGCCAGAGACATTGAGATCAGCAATGCCCTGAAGAATACTTCCACCTGCCTGCAAAACAACAGGCCCATTGCCTGCCACCAGCGATCCTGCCGCAACATTACCGGCAGAGTTCAGATAGAGCCCGCTACCCGCTTTTGCATTAACAGGGTTGCCTGTGCTCACATTCAAATTCAGAGGCAATAAACTGGTGCCAGCCATGCCAGAGGCGGTCAGGCAAACCTGACTTGCAATAATTTCAGCCCCAAGTGACTGTGTAATGTTAACAGAAGAACTGAGACAGACTGTGCCAGGAAACTGAATCACCCCATCCAGCACGATACTTGCATTGGAATTGATTGCCATCGACCCGCAACTGACGCCTGAAAAATCAATGGAAATCGGGTTGCACGCAGGAAGCTGGCTATTAATAGAAAGCTGAATTTCCGTCGGATACGTCCAGGTCCAGGTCGTGCAGGGCCCGAAATTCCAGGCATATCCTGCGTTGTCGATAAAGAGTGTCTCTGCCGTTTTCTGCGCCGTAATTTCAGCTGATATCATTTCAGTATAAACAGTTTTGGGCTGATCCAGAATTAATAAACTACTGGTCATGCATTGCATGAAGGGGTTATTGCTACTAGTGTATTGGGAAGGTGCAATACCATTTGCATTAAGCCCTCCCCACGACCAGCTGTCATTGTAATCAGGGCCATAAAGGTCGTATGAATTGTTGTTATTAATGAAACTGAGATTTCGCGAAATGGCCGTCTGCTGTATCCACTGCCAGGCCAGATTTGCATTTGGCGCGTAGGTTGCGTTTGTGCCCGTCAGATTTCCTGCGGGTATCATCTGACTAATATCAGATCCAATCGATCCCTGATACTGCTCTACAACATTATTACCACGATAAACATAGGCGGTTGATTGATTCTTAACGGTATCGTTAAACTGTACCACGCCGGCAATGGTTGAACCCGGTGTACCAATACCCTGAATCACAAGCGGATATCCGGATTGATTGTCAATCAGGTTCTGGCCAGCATTACTGTTGACAGATATTCTTCCACTATTTGTCGTTGATATGATATTTCCCGTAAATACCGCTCCGACGACGCCGGCATTAATCGCAATCGGGCTGATCACAATTTGGTTGGCCTGTGTATCAAAGTAGCCGGTCAGGCCGGAATTTGATCCGCCAAGAAAATTGGACGGTAGCGCAATGCACGCAGATGCCGGATCAGAGCTCGTCTGGCAGGCAATATATTGCCCCAGAGAGGCTGGAACTGTGGCCTGAAAGCCATTATTCAAAACACCTACATTTATCGGTGCATTGATGTCAATATAAAGCGCAGTGATGTCAATCTGGGCAGCCGTCACAACATTACCAAGCGTGGCATTCTGCGGGTTGTTGACAGTCAGCGATGTCGGAAAATACGACGGCACCACTGGGAAAATGCCCCGGCCAACGTTGGCGGCATATTGTGGGCCGGTTCCCTGCGTCACATTCAGCGTGCTGTCAGCCGGATTACCACTGGCGGCCACGCTTAATATCTGTGCATTGGAATATGTATCAAGATAACCTGTGGCACAGCTTTGCGAGAGATATTGCGAGCCACTGGCAAAACTGATCGGACCAGTCTGCCAGATGTAAGGTATTTCACTACCAAAAAAGATGATACCTGTTCCCTGCTCTGTCGTACCCCAGTTTTTCCCAGTCCCTGGATAGTTGGAACCGATATCCGCAGGCGTGATATTCACATTCACAAATTCGGTGATGGGAATATTTTTGTTATTATAAAGCCAATTCGAAAATTCAATGGAATTTGTTGCCCCTGATGCTGCCAGATAAATGACATCAGCGGCCGTCGTGGCAGCCAGATTCGCTGTATAAGCTGTCACATAGGAATTAAGCCCTGGCGTAATTTCATTTGGGCTATCAATCCAGTAATTGGCTATATCACCACCTGAGCCATAATAACTATCAGGCGTATTGACTATAAAAGCCGCATTGGGCGTATTAATCGTGACGGCCTGTGCCGTAATTGGCGCCTGTTGCACAAATGACCCATTAGCATTAAAAATCGCAACCGAGCCGCCGGCGTTAATAATCGGGCCAAAGATGCCAATTGCCGGTCCAGCATTCGTACCGTTGCCTACAGGGCCAGTGTAATTCTGATTGACAGTGATAAAAGGCAATGCCAAATCCTGGCTTAAAGTCATGCCTTCAGGCACAGTCGCTGACCCTGCAACTGTAATCTTACCCATATTCAACGTATTGGGAATGCCCATTCCATTAAGAAGCAAATAAGCCGGGCTATTGTTATTAATCGTTATATTTGGCGAATAGGCTGTGATCGTGGCTGTGCCCGAAAGTTGATCACCATTAATGACAACCTGGCCCCCCGTCGCGGCCAGATTCGCCAGAGTGATGGCTGGAACAGGACTGGTTGAAATGTAATTTCTAAGCATATACTGGGACGCTGCATCAAGACCTGCCAGCATCTGCGTTGCATTATAATTTGTCTGACACCCCAGTTGAAACGGAATGAAATTCACGCCTTGCTGCGGCTCGATATTTATCAAACTGCCGGAAGTATCGGCTAACATGACAGCCTGACCATTAACGCTCAGACTATTGCCCGATACTGGAATTGAGATCTCCAGCTCGTGTGTATTACCCGCAATCACATTTCCATTAATGGTTGTGGTGCTATTCTGGGTAGCTCCATTGGTGCTGTTTTTCGTCGTGCCCTTGGATCCATCATAATTCGTGAAAGTAAACCAGAGTGCATTATTGAGGCCTTCAATCGGCCCAAGTTCAACATCCAAATCGCTGATAACCTGCGTGCCCTGCCCAATGACAAGTGACAGGTTTGAACTGGCTGATGCGTCCGCCGAAGTGCCTGGAATACTGATCAGCCCTGAGCAATGGGCCGTGACGATTGCATAGTTGTCAAGATTCGATCCATTCTGGTTCACAGGGTTCACGCCGGGTGTTACCGTAATATCGCCACCGGCAATCAGCTGCGAATTTTCCCCGATCGTGACAGTCTGGGTTGTGCACTGGTTATTTTGGGAATTGCTGGATGATCCACCCACCAATCCAAATGTGTAAGAATAAGTATCTGATGTTGTCTGGCTGTTAATACTCGTACCAATTCCGATCATTCCTTCAGATGCCGTAAGACTGACATTGGCACCGAGATCAATGCCGCTTGTCAGGCATGAAGCCAGCAAAGACTGTATATATGCCCCGCCTGCTGCACTACCGGTACTGACATATGACAGTTGATTGGTAAACCAGTTTTGCGATGATCCAATGCGAATCGCTCCACCCTGCCGAGCAGTCACGCTCACGTCATCTGCCAGATTGATCAAGGCATTACCAGTCAGGCAGGAAACGCTGCTGGCACCATAGCCACCCAGAATTCCCCCTGATCCGACTCTTGCCATAATGCCTCCTGCCTTGGAGATTTCCCCCTCGCCAAGCCCCATAATATTGTTCACCGAACTGATAATCACCGACCCATTGGTATTAATCAAAGTACCACTGCCCACATTCAAAGAAAGCTCAGGGGCAGAATTGTTATAAGCCACTGCGGCCGACCCGCCGGCAATCGTGGCAAAGATCGAATCAGCAAATGTGCCGTAAGTAATACAGCTTCCTGTCAGGAAAGTCGTACTGCCCGAATAAAGGCTGACATTCGTCGTTGACAGACTGACCGTTGGTGTGTTATCAGTCTCTGCCGTTGCCGCATCGCCTCCGACAAGAGACCCGGAACCTGCCCGTGCCGTTGCTGTGTTAGTAATGCTGGCCAATGCCCCGAATCGACTGGAACCAGAAACCAAAAGATTAATATCCGAAACGGACAGATTCACAGCAGGGCTCACACTGGAACTGACATCAAAATAACCTGCGCCCAGCTCGCTTACACTGACTGATGTCTGATCATTACCGGCACCACTCGTCTCGGCAGCCGCCTGATTGGTGCTTGATGCCCCAATTGTGAGATTTCCATTGATATTCCAGGCATTGCCTGATCCATTGATGTTTGTAGTCACCTGCTCATCAATCCAGACCTGATGCGCTTCGCCTGTGCCAGCCAAGGCACCAATCGTCAGCGACATGCCCTCAGAAGTAACAGTCTGGTTGGAACTGGCGGTAATATTAACATTGCCGACGATTATATTACCTGTTGTTGAAACCGTTGACGTCGTTGCGCCCGATCGTGCCGCATCCGACAAAAATACGCCGATCGAACCTAATCCGGCGGTGCCTCCAAAAATCTGGGCCAAAAGCGACTCGGAAGAGTGGGCCAGCACCGATAAACCACCGTAGCCTGTGGCACTGTTGCCGGTGATCACCGATGAACCGGAATCGATATTTGTCGAAAAGTTTGCATTGTCATAAATATTCGAATTCCCACCGGCCCCGGCCACGCCCAGCGAAATAGAAACCGATGTCGCCACACTTTTACTAAAGTGAGAGTTTTTGCCAGTTGCCTCGACAATCACATCGCCGCCCTGAGTCGTCAGGCAGGCCCCCTGCACGATGGCATTCACCGAATCGTTATTGATGATCTGAGAAAGCGAAATGCCAAGCGATGCACCGACCGGAATTTCACTGAGCGACAGATCAATTGCACCTGTCCCGACAGTCGATGAAACATTCGCTTGATCCTGAGCCGCGACCCAAATCCCCTGGCTGCCGCGTCCCTGATTTGTGTTCAGAATGGTTCCTGCTAGAAAACCGGCTGTAATATTATTATTCAACGTAATCGAAGAACTGGCCCCCGAGCCAACCAAGGCAACCGCAGGCTCGCCACCAATGGCCATCGAACTCGCAACAGCTATGGCCTGTGCGGTAATGACCTGATGATTCATCGCCGAGACTGTGACAGGGCCATTGGTTTTGACGGCTGTCAGCGTCGAAGATGTTCCGTCTGCTGATCCAATCGTTGCTGAAATCGTGTGCGAAGGATTAATACTACTGACTGAAGCACCAGCCGATAATGAAACACCGCCATCTACGCCAAATGCGCTGGACAAAGAGCCTGAGCCGACACCCGAATAATAATTGGAATTGTCAGCAGCGGTCACCACCAGCGCAGACCCAGAAGAGATATTTCCTCCATTAATATTCGCAAGAATTGCCATTGAGGAAGTAATTGTGGCTGTTGCGCTAGAGGCACTCACAGCAACGGCCATTCCACCTGATGCCGCAATGGCTGCATCAAGCGCCACGCCAAAGCCAATCACTTTGACACTTGACGTTGTATTCGTCGTGACTTCCATCGCGCCGGCTGTTGTCACATTTGAATTGGCGACACTTGCAATCACGCTTCCTGAGATCGTGTGAACGCCGGCGCCAATGCCCACCACGATCCCGACCGATGTCTGCTTACCCATTGAAATATCAATCGAAGCACCACCAGCATTGTCATAGACACTCAGATTTTCCAGAGCATCGACCGTAAGTTCACCGCCCGACTGGTTTTGCCCCAATAGTTGAATCTGTGAACCACTTGAAATACTTGCCAGTGTGTTGATTTGAGTGGTTGAGCCAATGCCTGCCCCGACTCCATTCACCCCCAGGGCAAGATCTCCGGCCGGATCAATTGCCATCGATAATCCGCCCGCAATCGCCA
>JBILGL010000592.1:0-3001 GCA_044351075.1 Isosphaeraceae bacterium
GTCTGGGTGATTGATTGGATTAACAGGTCATGATATCTTGCAAAGAAAAAGGATAGAAAACGACATGAACGATCAGAGATCGATTTCAATAATGGCGATTGTTTCAGCGATCTTCTTTATCTGTAGTGATGCAGGATCAGCAGAGCCGCGATTCAACCAGATTCAAGTGATTGGAAGTCATAATTCATATCATATTGCGCCTCATGATGAGTTGAAACAATTTCTTTCAGTCACGTCGAAAAGGCTGGTGGAATCGATTGATTACACGCATTTGCCGCTGCCTGAGCAGTTTACAAGGCAGGGAATTCGCCAGATTGAACTCGACCTTTTTCTCGACCCCAAGGGCGGCCATTATGCTAAACCATCGGCTCGGCAAACGCTGAAACTGCTGGGTAAAAATGCCGGCGAAGACCCCAACCGCGATGGTGTGATGGATAAGCCAGGGCTGAAAGTTCTTCATGTGCCTGACGTCGATTACGCCACTACTGTGCCGACTTTCAAGATCGCGCTGAACCAGATTCGTGATTGGTCGCTCAAAAATAAAAATCATGTGCCAATTTTGGTGCTTGTTGAGCTGAAGGACAGCCGCATTCCTGGGCCGCCGACCATTCCGATCGCATTTGACGAACAGAATATTCAGAGCGTAGATGAAGAAATTCGAAGCGTCTTCAAGCCTGATGAAATTTTCACGCCCGACAAGCTTCGTGGCGAAATGCAATCGCTGCCTGAGGCAATCGCGAAAAATGGCTGGCCGATGCTTGATCGGCTTCGTGGCAAAATACTTTTTGCCCTTGATAATGAAGGAAAAATTCGCGAGCTTTATTTGAAAGATCATCTACGCCTTGAAGGCAGAGTGATGTTTGTCACTCCGCCAGCCGAAAATCATCCATCCGCTGCATTTTTCAAGATTAATGACCCAGTCCGCGATTTTGACAGAATTCAAAGGCTTGTCGCTGCCGGCTATATTGTGCGAACGCGTGCCGATGCGGATACGCGTCAGGCCCGTGCCAACGACACCAAAATGCGCGACAGGGCATTGGCCAGCGGCGCTCAATTTATTTCAACCGATTATCCAGTTGCTCGGCCTGATTTTTCGGAATATCGGGTAAGTCTTCCGGGAAATGTAATCACTCGGCCCAACCCTGTTTCAGGAAAAGCTCTGCCACAAATTGATCTGGAGAAAATACAATCAGGCAAATGATCGGTTGGTCCGTATTTAGCGTGATTTGTTTTTCAATGGTCGAAGATGAATTAATCGGCGATGATCAACTGATTGGCATAGCCGCGCAAATCCATTTCATATTCAATTTCAACAATCGGCGGGCGGGTAAAATACCACTGATAGCCTTGCAAAGAGGCAGGGCCGCTTATAGGGGCGAGCACTTCGGGAATGATTCGATCCATGCTGTGCACGGTATAGATATTGGTCGCCGTGACATCGCCCCAGCCTGCGCCCAGACCAAGCAGCCGATTTTCCATCAGACCCATGACAAACCGGGCTTTTTTAACGAGCCCATCACTGGAGAGATCGCCGCGTTCGACAATTGATTCAGCATCAAGCTTGCCCTCTGGCAATTCACCGCCACCGGCAACGACAAAAGTCTTTTGAGAGACATTCAGCTGTGCCTGGCGAGTGTAAGAAAAGCCGTAAATCACGACAGAATCAGGGGCCTGGCCTTCCGGAGCGACGTTTGTCCGAGCCACCGGATTAATACCATTTACGAAGATGCCCCAACTTTTGAGGATGGATGCGTAGTCAGCATTCAGCTCGCCAAAACCGGCGAAAGAGAATGGTTTGGGGCTACGAAGCTCAATTGAGCAAAGGGCGGCGCGGGGTCTGCCGGCGTTTTCCAGATAGGCGGCGATGCGATCAAGCCCCGGCCTGTAATTGATCGGCCTGAGATAGCGCACATGGACAATTTCGTAGCCGGAAGATGCCACAACGCCGCAGGAATAAGGAGCAATGCCGGGCAGAAATTCATAATTTCCGGCAGGGTGTTCGATCGTGGGCATGATGGGCGGGTGCTCCGTATTTTGGTTTTGATACCGTAATGAACCGAAGTTAACAATGATTCCGCCAATTTTCAATTGAAAAAAGTCTTGAAACAGCAACATGCGCATCTTGACCTCAGGCGGCCTGCATGAAACGATAAAGCCATTGGGGCTACTGAATTGCCGACACATCGATCTGCGTTGTGGAATTTTCATCGTCATGAGCCTAGTGAAATATCTCGAACGAAGTCGAATTGTGGCCAGGCCGGGCTTTAATCGCTGGCTGGTGCCGCCCGCGTCGGTTTCAATTCATCTCTGCATCGGTTCGGTTTATGCGTGGAGCATTTTCAATACGCCCCTGACTACTATCAAAGGCGTTGTCGCCAGCTCGCCTGACGACTGGTCTTTGAGCCAGGTTGTCTGGATTTTCACGGTGGCCATCGTTTTTCTCGGTCTCTCGGCGGCGGTGGCAGGCCGATGGGTCGAGCGGGTTGGCCCGCGGATGGTGGGCACAACGGCGGCCGTCTGCTGGGGCGGCGGCTTTCTCATTTCATCGATTGGTATCTATCTGCATCAGCTCTGGCTGCTTTATCTTGGCTATGGCGTGCTGGGCGGCTGTGGCCTTGGTATGGGCTATACATCGCCGGTGAGCACGCTGATCAAGTGGTTTCCTGACAGGCGTGGGATGGCTTCAGGCATGGCAATTATGGGTTTTGGCGGCGGGGCGATTGTCGGCACGCCACTCAATGAAGCCCTGCTCAGGCATTTTTCCAAGCCTGCGACTTATCTTGGAGCTGAGACAGAAGTCAGGTTTGAAATGGCTAATGGGCGGGCGACGTTGAAAAACGCTGATGGATCGACAAAAGACCTGGTGGTGCTTGATGCACGATCTGCCGCCCTCAAGCCGGGATTAAAGGCAGGGGTTTATGAATCAGGAACCGGTTCGACAGGCATAGGAGAAACATTTCTGGTTTTAGGCGGGCTTTATTTTGTGGTGATGCTGCTGGCG
>JBILGL010000105.1:0-10149 GCA_044351075.1 Isosphaeraceae bacterium
GCAGTCTGCCGGCATAGTGCCGATCGACCTGGCCCGCACCCCGATCGACTTGCTTGCCTTCCCCGGCCACAAGGCACTTTATGGCCCAACGGGCACAGGGGCGTTGTATGTCGGCCCGCGTGTGACGCTACGGCCCTGGCGAGAAGGCGGCACGGGCGGCGATTCGTCCACACCGGTTCAGCCCGACATGCTTCCCTACCGGATGGAAGGTGGCACGCCGAATGTGCTGGGGCTGGCTGGCCTGAAGGCGGGCATCGAGTGGGTGCTTGAGCGTGGCGTTGAAGTCAATCGCCTGCATGAAGTGGCACTTTTACAAAAAGTGGTCGATTGGGTCGCCCGGCATGACGACCACTGGGCCATTGCCGGCGCATGGGATGCGGCCCGCCATGTTGGGGCCCTTTCGCTGGTGCCGCCGGCCGGGCTTTTGCCGTCGGAGCTGGGGGCCATTCTCGACACCTCATTCGCCATTGCCATTCGGCCTGGCCTGCATTGCTCGCCATATATTCACAAGCGGCTGGGCTCGTTCCCCGATGGTCTGGTGCGCATCAGCCCCGGGCCTTTTAACACAGAAGCCGATATCGAAGCCTTCCTGAGCGCCCTTGAACAGATTACCGAGGGGCTGCTCTGATCAAAGACAAACGACACATTTAAAGGTGGTTCAGATGATTCATCGCAATTGGTCGGGTCGGGCACGTCTGGGCGTGCCATTTTCTTTGGTGATGATCATCATGATTGCCGCTTTTTCAGCGTCGATTCATGCCGCCGAGGCGTTGCCGGAAGGGCTTCAGAAGCTCATGCAGACGAGTGGATTTGAGCATGGCCACTGGGGGCTTCTGGTGGTTGATGCCAAAACCAGACAGGTGATTTACGAGCAGAATGCCGACCAGTTTTTTTGCCCGGCTTCGGTCACAAAGCTCTATTCCACGGCGGCTGCGCTGGAAAAGCTAGGGCCTGACTATCGTTTTATGACACCCGTCAGGCGTCGCGGAGAAGTCGATCAAAACGGCGTTCTCAAGGGCGACCTGATACTGGTGGCCAGTGGCGACATGGTCATGGGCGGCCGCACCGGGCCTGATGGCAAGATGCTTTATGAGGATAACGACCACACCTATGGCGGCGATGTGGCTTATCTGGTTAAGGCCGATGCCCTTCATGGCCTCAAAGAGCTGGCCCGAGAGGTGGCCAAAGGTGGCGTGAAAGAAGTCAGCGGCAATGTGCTGGTGGACGATCGCCTCTTTGGCCCGTCGCCATCAAGCGGCTCTGGCCCGCGTACCGTCTCGCCGATCACCATTAACGACAATATGCTTGATTTTGTCATCTCTGCCGGGAAGAAGCCGGGCGACCTGGCCGAATACCGCATGGTGCCTGAGAATAAGGCGATGGCGGTTGATTTTCAGGTGAAAACTGTTGAGAAGGGCAAGCCGGTAAGTGTGACGATTCGCACACTCTCGCCCCGCAGCGTCATGGTTTATGGCTCGGTACCCGAAGGGCATCAGAATTTGCTGCGGAATTTTGAGGTGGCCGACCCCGCCTCATGGGCGCGTAGCCTCTTTATCGAATGCCTGCGGGCTGAGGGTGTGAAAATCACAGCCTCAAGCCTGGCCGTGCAGCAGCCGCTGGAATTGCCTTCTCGGGCTGAGGTGGCGGCCCTGCCGAAAGTGGCTGAATATGCTTCGCTACCCCTCAGCGAAAATATCAAGATTATTCTCAAGGTTAGCCACAACCTTCATGCCAGCACGCTGCCTTTGCTTTTGGCATTGGCCGAAGGCAAAACCGAGTTGACCGATGGCTTGAGGGCTGAAGGGCGAATTTTGAAAGATTTAGGCGTGAAGCCGGAAGCGGTGAGCTTTGGCGGCGGGGCGGGCGGTGCCCGGGCCGATCTGGTAACGCCGCGTGCTACGGTTGACTTGCTCCTGGCCATGCAGCAGCGGCCCGGTTTTACGGCGTTTTACAGCGGCCTGCCCATTCTCGGGCGTGATGGCACACTGGCCAAGGCGGTTGACCTTGATAGCCCGGCCCGTGGGCATGTTCGGGCCAAGACCGGCACCTATTATGTAGATAATGACCTTTCAGGCCGCACGATGCTGACATCCAAGGCTCTTGGTGGATATATCGAGACACAGCACGACCGCAAGCTGGCCTTTGCCCTCTTTGTGAATCAGGTGCCGACCCGGCCCGAGCAGGGTAAGGATTCACCAGCTGTGAGTGCAATTGTCGCCGGCCGCCTTCTGGGCAAAATCAGCGAGTGGATTTATCTCAACTGCCCGGAGAAGTGAGGGCTTGATTAAATTCAAAATCTGGTAGGTTCACCCCAAGTAGGTACCCTTTTGCATAAACGGCAAAATTTAAAAATCAGGTCAGGCACAAAAATCATTGTAGATAAAAAATCAACCGGTTTGGCCTTTGTGGGGATATGGCCAAACCGGCTGAAAGGTGTCGAGACAATTCCGGGCCGGATCAGTTGTCTGAATTGGACCGGCTGGGTGTCACACTCAGATTTCTTCCGACTTCTTATCGTTGATGAATCGCTTGATGCGTTCGCTCAGCAAGTTGCCGTCAAAAGGCTTCTTGAAAGCGTCGTTGAAGCCAAGGGCCAGAATCTCAGGGCCAGGTGTTTCGCTCGTCAGGGCGATCAGAATCGTGTGGATATGATCCTGACTCCGGCGCAGGTTCTGGGCAATCTGGCCAGCTTCAATGCGGCCGATGGCCATGTCAATGATGATGCAATCAGGGTGAAAGCTCTCAGCGCGGATGCCGGCTTCAAAGCCCGATGATGCTGTCTCAAGACGGAAGTCGTCCGATTCCTTGAGATTGTCGCGAATCTGGCCGAGCAGCGGAGCATCAGCACCGACGACGAGAATCTTGTTATAAACTTCAGCTTCAAGATCGCCCAGCGGCATGCCGTGTTCCTTGAGGAAACGGAGAAGATGCTCGCGGGGTATGCGGCGATCCTGCGAACCGGGAATCCGGTATCCGCGAAGTCGGCCTGAATCAAACCATTTGGAAACTGTGCGCGGGGCCACCTTGCAAATCTTGGCGACTTGGCCGGTGGTATAAACCTTTTTCATATCGAGGACTCCACTCGCTTCCTAGTTGTGCGAGACCTCGGAGGTTGTTTCACCAACCTTCCGGAACGGTCCGACGGTAGATTGCCCAGACTCCCCCGCCCTTCAATCAGCCAAATCCTTTCGGCCGACAGCGAAACGCAGAAAAGCCTCACAACTTTGCTCTGTGAACGACCGGACAATCCTGCCCAGCCACTCTTCACACTGAGTCATCAGCTGAAAACGTATGATTACCAGGGGATTGGCACCATTGCTTTCACAGATTCGTCCTTGCTCAAGGGACGTCTTGCCCGGTTCGGACCCCTCAAGGTGGTACTGGCGTTCCTCCTTAAGTATCAGACCTAACCGTCACAACTAATTTTCGTACAACGAGACTCACAACTTTAATAACGAATAGATTAAAATTGGTAATTAGTGGAATTTAGTTAAAAAAAGTAGTTTTGTGGGTTAAGGATAAATAGGTGGATTGAACATGAAAAAAGGGTCGTTCCAGTTCTTTGGAACAACCCTTTCGTATGATTTAAGCTGATGCAGTCGTATGGTTTAAGTCAGTCGTTCGGGTTTGGCAGGCGGGGTGATGACTGCATCCTGTTGAGGATCGACAAGCCCGGTTTGGTTCTTGGCTTCGGAATTTTGGAAATTTCTGCCGGGTCGCTCTTTGGCAAAGGCGTTTCTTCGGCTGAACCTTCCCTGTTAAAGAGACGGAACTTGGGTAGTTTGAAAACCCGCGTTGGCTTCTCTTCTGTCTCTTCATCTTCTTTTACGGCAGAGGCCCGACCCACCGCGGCATCCTTCTTCACCGGCTCACCAAGCTTCTTTCCGGCTATCTGTGCCTTGGTGTAATCCATTGATGAATCAGGCCTTGCATCGGCCATGAGTGTGCCCTGCAGGTTATGCTGCCGGTTGGCAGATTCCAGCAGTTGGATAATCTCCGGATAGGTCGCGCCAAGGTTGGCCGTTTCTCGCACAATATCGCGCAACGCTAAACTAGACAATACTTTGGAGCCTGAATCAAGATTGTTTCGAGTAATTCTCGAAATCTCGGCCCGCTGGTCGCTTTCAGAGGCGTTGATGATAATCGACCCGCCTCCGCCCAGCACGATCGGTGGCTCAAGCTTCTGATTTCCGCCGAAGATCACAATCTCCGCGCGATTTGACCGGGTGTAGTGCACCATCGGTGGGCCATCGCAATCAATCGCATAAAGCTCAAAGGGTTCATCCAGGCGCGATCCCCGACGACGACGCGACTGAATATCCACAATGGCGGCGGCCATGTTGTCCACCGGGGCGTCCTCTGCCTTCTCCTTCATGATGGCCACTCGGCCCAGATAGGGATTTTCAGGGTCAGCCGTGCGAAGTGCTGCAAAAGCACCATAACGTATTACAGGGTCAGCACTTCCCATTAATTGACGCAGGGCCACCATGGCGGCAGGCTGGTCGGCGGCGGCCAGTGCAGCCAGAGCGAAGGCACGGAATTCAGGTGTTTTCAGGGCACTGTCACGAAGCACCTCAACGCCTGATTCTTTCTGGAGATATGCCAGAGCTTCAGCGGCAAAAAAGCGGCACTGGGCGTCTTTGTTGGCAAGATTTTTCTCCAGCACTTCAACTCCGGCTGGCCCGAGCCCTTCAAGCTTGAGGGCGGCGATACCGGCCGTTTTAGGATTTGAGATTTCAATGGCACATTTTTCAATCCGGTTTTGCCGAAGCTCTGGACGGTCAATCAGTGGCAGCAGTTTGATGACCTGAAAAAAGCGGGCCTGGTTCTGGTGGTAAACCTGCGGCACTTTCAGCTCGAGGTATTCATCCGTCTTGGCTGTGGCAACGCCGCGTGACTCAGGACCGATCCGCACAGCGAATCGCTTGTTGATCACTTCCTGCAAAATCGCGGCTGATCGAATACTCTGGTGGCGTTCTAGCAGAGCCAGCCGATAAGGTACTTCTTTTTTGACTCGCGCACCGCCTGGCACCCGCCCAGCCTTGAGATTGTCGGGGTTTTTGGCGTCGCCTGTAAGCACAGGCCCGAAGGCGGAAGCGATGGCAAAGCCCTCTTTGATATCTTTATCCGTCATCAGGACTTCGCGGAGCTGTGTCCGCATCAGAAAGCCGCCTTCAAGGCTTGTCGTGCCGCTGTTCGGCGTGAGCTCGATCGAGACATCCAGCGGGTCCGACGGAGCAATACCGGGCGGAATCGTCGCCTTCACAATCACCAGCGACGTATTGGGCGAAGCCAGAATTTTATTGGGCCCGTCCACGCCTGCCTTTCGCATCTGCTCCAGCAGGTCTTCGCGGTAAACGCCCGGTTCGGGGTCGGAGCCGGTGCCATTGAGGCCGACAACCAGGCCAACACCTTCAACGGTTTTGTTTCGCTGGGCGATAACAACAGCCCAATCGCCTACTGTTTCATTCAGCTGAGGCGCGGCAGAGGCCAATTTTGGGGCCGTCTTTTCTTTGTCAGCTCCGGCCAGAAGAGCCACCGTGCCGATTGCCGCCAGGGCTTCCCGACGGTTGGTGTGAAATGGACGCAAGAGACGATCCTCCATGATCTTCTGTGCCAATCGGCCGAAATCGGGCTTCCCTGCCCAGTAGCGCCTTCTGATGGGCGCCTGAAATCATGCCGGACCTCAAATCCGGCTACTGACTGCCGATAAAATCACGTCATACGAATAACCAATGCGAGATTATTGTCAAGACGAATTAACTGTTTTAACAACCACATCCTGGTAGCGAGAAAAACGGAGCAGATCACTTTATGAGATTTTCGATAATTAGGCAGTAAGAGTTCGGAATTGGTTCTGAGGGTGAGGCTGATCCATAGCCATACAACAATTTGGATTGATAACAGCTTGTTTGCGAGAACTGGCGTGATTCATTCTATCCTTTTAGAAGTACTGAATTCAGGCGCGTTAATAAACACGTCTCATTTTCGAACTAACTAAAGTCCGTTCATTTAGAAAACCGGATATTTCTTTCTCATTGCTGCTTTTTGGTCGCAATTCCACGACAGCAGGCTAACCCGAAGCGCAAGCTTTGAAGTTGCGCTTTTTAAGGTATCTGTTTTCTTTGCGGCTCCAGAGGAGCCGTCTATGAATAGTTATGGCCTCCGGCCATAGATAAAGAATTGGCATTGTATTATTAAGCTCCAGAGGAGCTGTCTATGAATAGTTATGGCCTCCGGCCATTTAAAAATCCTATCGAATCCCAGGACTTCAGCAGATCGACGATAAAAAAGCGCAACTTCAAAGAGCGCAAGCGAGGGATTTATTCTGAGCAATCTATCTGATTTCTTATCCCTAGCTAACGCTTCGGGTTAGCCTTGTTTTAGTAATGTGGACTGGGAAAATTCCCAAAGGTCATGTCAACTCCGGTTTTCTCTCTGAATTGAGTTTAAATATGAATAGATCAATTGCGATTATTCATCGCGCGGCGGGCCACATTCGCGCTGCATCTGGGCGACGATCTGGGCCATTTCGTCCATAGCGAGGCAGGCGGTTTCCACAGAGCGAAGAATAGGGATCATTCGCCGCCGCTCAAACTCTTCGCCTTTCTGATCCTGCCACTGTTCACGCGCGGCAGCAAGAACCGACGAAAAATCAAGGGCGGCACTTTTCAATCGGCCTGAGGCAGAGTGGCTCATGGCTGCGGCTCCTCAGCGTCTGTTGTTGGTTCAAGATCTGATTGACGGTTGGGGCTGTCAACAGCCCTCGCCTTCGGGGCCGCTATGGCGGAATAAGCTTCAATGGATTGAATCAGCACATCGAGAAATTCGGTATGGCGTTCGATATTGCAGCCAGCTTCGTCTTTAATACCACGCATTCGTGCATTAAATTCGCTGACGTCGCGTTCAAATCGCATACGCCAGCGGCGAATGGTTTCAAGCTTGATCCGTGCCTTCTCCAGCTCTGCTTCCAGCCGCTTGACTTCCTGCTTTTCCACAGTGTCAAAGGCGGGCCGATCAGTGCCCTGGGCTTGCAGACGCTTGCGAAAAAGGGCGTTTTTGGCCTCGTTCAGCTCCACTTCCAGCCGCTTCATCCGGCCGTGCCAGAAGGCGGGCATTTCATGTTCCAGCCAGTGCCACACGCGCCTGAGGTCCATGTCCGTGCCGTTCACGACGGCCTGCGCTTCCTCCTGAAATTTCAGGAGGGCAGCTTTCACGCCCTGCAGCACTTCAATCGACTGCAAATGGACCGGGCCACTCATTTTTGACGCCCTCGGCGGAAAATGAACCGGAAATATTACGCCTGGCAGCAGACGGGAGTCAAGTGTCAGGAAGCTTCCTTAAAGACAAGATCAATCGCCAGACCGGCGGCCAGCATGAGCGATGCGGTGGCGTGGTCGCCCATGGCTTCGTGAGTTTCGCTCAGGGCGATGATGTAATTATCCGCCGAGGTGAAGAACTCCTTGCCTAGCCCCGCCCACTTTTTGGTGACCACGCCCAGCTCGGTGCCGGCGTTGTCGAGGAAGCGGAAATTCCAGCCTTTCCAGTCGCCTTTGACATCGGCCAGCTGGGCGCCGGTGGTGTCAAAAACGGTGAAGCCGCCGCCAAAGCTAAAGAGCTTGCTGCGAAAGGTCCCGAATTCCGAGCCATGCGAATCGCAGACGACTACTTTCACCCGCAGAAAGCCGGGCTTCTTTTTAATCGAAAAGATCGGCTCTTCGCTGCCGGCTTCGTAGATATTCACGTTGGTCGGCAGAAAACGCTTGTTCACCAGGATTCGGGCAAACTTGGCCCAGCCGGGCGGTTCGTCCATGGCGCTGCCGATGGGCTGATTGGTGTCAGGATCAAAGATGTCGTAGGCATCTGTTAATTTGACAAATGCCACACGTTCCTTCACAAAAAACTTGCGATAATCGAGCAGCACCTGTCAACATCCTTTCGGAAGCGTTGTTCACCGTTGCCCCAGCGGGCGTCAGTGAATTTCACGCAGGTCAAACATCGGGTTCACAACCATCCCGGTCAGCAGTTTCGGGTAGAAGTAAGTGCTCTTGGGCGGCATGGTTTCACCGCCCGAAGCGATGGCCTGCACGTGCTCCATGGTGGCCGATGGCACCAGTGCGGCAACGTCCCAGCCCTTGTCTTCCAGCACTTCATTCAGCAAATGCACATATTTGAATTTGGCGATTGATTCGGCGGCCAGCAGATCCTTGACCACCAGCTCTCGCAGGATGGAGACGCCCAGGCTTCGCCATTCGGCCGACTGGCTGGGGCAAAGGGAATCCATGCGGGCATCGCTTCGCAGGCTGGCGACAATCCACTCGTCGTCGGCCGCGGTGCCAAAGCCGATCCGCTCCTGATCGCCCGAGCTTTCGATGAAGTCCCACGCGGCCCGGGCCGCTTCCGGACCCTTGCCAAACTCCTTGATTTCAAACTGGCTGGAAAGCTTCGCGACCAGTTCGGCTTTCGGCATGCGGCCGAGGCCGGAGATTAGCCGGTGTGTCGGCAGGATAAGCAGGCCGGGATCGCTCATGGAGACAAGTGTCATCATCACGAAATTGGCTGGATCGTCGGGCCCGGAGAGCTTGCCTTCAGCTGCCAGCCTTTTCTGATAGTTCAGGCCGGTTTCATAACGGTGATGGCCGTCGGCAATGAAAACAGGCTTGTCGGCAATCAGCCCTCGAACAGCCGTCAGTGTGGCGTCGTCGGTCACAGGCCACATGCGGTTAATCACGCCCAGATGGTCAATCGCGGTGATGGGTGTGCGGTCTTTCACGCCTTTTTCAAGGGCGGTGAGAACGGCATTGGTTTCATCTGGGTAAAGGCCGAAGATCGGGCTCAGGTTCGTGCGGGTGGCTTCAAATAGGTTAAGGCGGTCGGCCTTGGGGCCGCTTAACGTCTGTTCGTGGGGATAGATGCGGCCTTCGCCGAAGGCTTCCAGCCGAACGCGGGCGAAAAAGCCTCGACGCTTGAAAACCTGCCCTTCGACTGTATATTCCTGCTCATAAAGATAAATAGCCGGCGTGGTTTCAGGGCTGAGCACGCCCGATTTGATCCATTCCCGCAGGGTGGCCGCCGCACGGGTGTATTTATTGTGGGTGGCATCGTCGCCGGAGGCATCGAGACCATATTCCAGCCGGATGATGTTAAACGGGCTCTTTTCATGCAGCCGCTGCTGAAAGGCTGGGTCGATCACGTCGTACGGTGGGCAGACCACCTGCGACAAATCGCCAACTTCCGTGATATCGAATCGAAGCGCCCGGAATGGATGAATCTCGGCCATCGTGCCCACTTGCGTCAGAACAGGATCAAAAACCACGTCCAGCCAATGCCGGAAAACCGCCCTTATCCTAACAAAAACGGCTTTGAACTCCAAGCACCCGATTTTGAGTTTATTGAAATTGCATTTGACCGGATTGAAATGAAAAAGGGCGGAAATCGCTTCCGCCCTTATGTTTCATAGGCAATGGGTGAGATTCTTATCGCAGTCCGCCATCAGCCAGCCGCTTTTTGCCAGATCAGTAAATCAGGCGGAAGCCATGTCATTCAGGGCTTCGCTGGCCGTTTGATAGCGTTTGACGGGGCGGTATTGCATCATTCGCTTAATGCAATTGGAAATTTTCACCGGCACTTCCGGGCGCAGCTCATGCACGCTCGGAGCCAGATGAAATTCACGCGGGCTGCCTGTTTTGTCGAAGAGCAGCCGGTTCGGATTTCGGCCAGTAAAAAGTTCATAGAATGAGACACCCAATGAGAAGATATCTGACCTCGAATCAACGCTGTAGCGGGCCATCCGCTCAGGCGACATGAAACGATTTGTAATGGTAATTGCCTTGCGAATAGATTCCTGCTTGTCATCGGCTGGCATAATCAAATGGCCGAAGCCACAGAGCTTGATTTTCCCTTCGTGGTCAATCAGCAGATTTTCAGGAGCAATATTATTATGGATACACCCTGTGGCATGCAGAAAATCAAGGGCATCAAGCGATTCACTCAGAAGCTGCTGAAGTTTCTTCCAGGGCATACGTTCGCCATGATTCAACTCATCCCGGGCCAGGCTGCCGCCGGTTGCAAATTGCATCATCAGTGCACAAACATCAGCATCGGAATGAAAATCATAGAGCTGCACCACATAGGCATGACGGCAGGATA
>JBILGL010000593.1:0-2996 GCA_044351075.1 Isosphaeraceae bacterium
AGATTCAGGCCAGCCCCATTTCGGCTGACCGCCAGAATGATTCTGACGTCATTTCACTCATCGGCGCATCGGCCTCGCTGCTGCTGGCCCAGACACCCTTCCTCGGGCCTCTGGCAGGCGTAAGACTCGGCCGGGTCAATGGCGAACTGGTCGTTTTTCCGACCGTCAAAGAGATGGAGCACAGCGACCTTGATCTGGTCGTGGCCAGCACCCGCCAGAAGGTGACGATGATCGAAGGCTTCGGCCAGGAATTGCCTGAAGCCGAGATGCTCGAAGCCATCCTGAAGGCTCATGAGATTAATCAGGAACTGATCGCCCTGCAGGACGAACTGCTGGCCGCCTGTGGCATGACTCAGGTCGTTGTGCCGCCGGATGAACTCTCGCCGATGACCGTGGCCATGCTGAATCAGTTTGGCGCCGGCATGCGGGAAATCAAGCAGATTGTCGGCAAGCTGGAACGATACGCTGCCGTTGATGCCTATCAGGAGAAGGTGATTGCCGCCCTGGTGCCCGACGCCGCGACTAACCCCGAAGCTGTGACCGAAGCCAAAAAAGCTTTCCACGCCTTCGAAGAGCAGGTCGTGCGTAACATGATTCTGGACGGCTACCGATCCGATGGTCGTGGCCCGAAGGATATTCGCCCGATCTCCTGCGAAGTTGGCCTCCTGCCATCCACGCACGGCTCCTCGCTCTTCCAGCGCGGCGAAACGCAGGCCCTCGTCACCACCGTACTTGGCACTGGTTCCGACGAGCAGAAGATTGAAGGTCTCTTTGAAGAGGTCTCCAAGCGATTCTATCTCGACTACAACATGCCATCGTTCTCGGTGGGCGAAGTCAGGCCGATCCGCGGCCCCGGCCGCCGCGAAATTGGCCACGGCATGCTGGCAGAACGATCGGTCGCCCCGATTGTTCCGTCAAAAGAAGAATTTCCCTACACCATCCGCGTCATTTCCGACATCCTGGAATCCAATGGCTCCAGCTCCATGGCTTCCGTCTGTGGCGCCACACTCAGCCTGATGGATGCCGGCGTACCGATTTCCGACCCGGTCGGCGGTATTTCGATCGGCCTGGTTTCCGACGAAAAATCGGGCCGCTTTGTCCTCCTGACGGACATCATCGGCGACGAAGACCATTATGGCGAGATGGATTTCAAGGTCGCTGGCACCCAGCGCGGTGTCACGGGCATCCAGCTCGACGTCAAAAACCACGGCCTCACGGAAGAAATCATCCGAGGCACGCTTGATCAGGCCCGCGAAGCCCGCATGGAAATCCTGCGGACGATGCTGCGAACCATCAAGCGACCACGCGAAGAGCTCTCCGGCAAGGCCCCCCGGCTGATCCAGATTCAGATCAACCCGGACAAGATCGGCCTTCTGATCGGCCCCGGCGGCAAGACGATCCGTCGTCTGGAAGAAGAGACCGGCGCCAAGATCGAAGTCGAGTC
Source organism: Isosphaeraceae bacterium (assembly GCA_044351075.1). Lineage (GTDB taxonomy): Bacteria > Planctomycetota > Planctomycetia > Isosphaerales > Isosphaeraceae > QWQI01. The sequence goes on from JBILGL010000593.1 coordinate 1,445, forward strand.
GAGTGGCATTGTCACCCTCTCCAGCCCCGAAGCTCAGGCCGCCGAAGATGCCCGCGACCGCATTCAGGCCCTGACAGTGGGCGTTCAAACCGGCAAGATCTACGAAGGCAAAGTCATTGCCATTAAAGATTTTGGCGCGTTTGTCGAGATCATGCCCGGCAAGGACGGCATGGTCCATATCAGCGAGCTTTCTGATGGATATGTTGCCGCGGTGACAGATGTCTGCCGCGTAGGCGACACGATGCTGGTCAAGGTCATTGCGGTTGATGAGCAGGATCGCGTTCGCCTGAGCCGCAAGGCTGCCCTGGCTGAGCGTGGCATTCCTGATGATCGTCCACCTGCACCGCCACGTGGCCCAGGCGGCCCCGGTGGCCCCGGCGGTGGTGGGCCTGGTGGTCCGCCAAGACGACCCAGAGAGCGTTATTGATTCAATCGGCCCTGGCAATATTCAAGTTGTCAGGGCCCTCTTGATTCCTGATGCCGATTTGCCGACGATAAGAGGGTGAGCCAATGGCCGACACCCTCTTTTTCTGTTTGGGGCTGATTTGATGGCAACCTTTGACATGCCCCAACTTGTGGAAGAGCCATTAGCCGACAACGGGACGACCGACTCGGCGGACGCTGAAGTCGCTCGCCTGAAACGCCAGCTCCACGAGATTGCCCAGATGGCCGGCGGGCTCGTGCATGAGATACGCAACCCTCTCTCAACGATGATCTTAAACCTCGACCTGATCAGAGAAGAGATTGGCAATTCAAGCGACCCGCGCGACCATAGAATCAGCAAAAAAGTCAATCGTGTGCGGCAGGAATCGCTGCGTCTGCAAGACCTTCTCGAAGCATTTCTCGGCTTTGTCCGGCTGGAGCAGATTCCGCTTTCCGCCACTGACCTGAACAACCTGGTGGACGACTTCTGCGACTTCTTCGAGCCCCAGGCCGCCAGCCACGGCATTGTGCTCAGACGACACCTCGACCCCTCCGTCAATCGCTTGCCACTTAATGACGAAATGCTCAAGCAGGCCCTGCTCAATCTCTGCCTCAATGCACAACAGGCGATGCCTGCCGGCGGCGAGCTGATTCTGGCCACCAGGCGCACGGCAGACCAGACCCTTCTGGAAGTCACCGACACCGGCCGTGGAATCGCGCCGAGCGATCTTGACCGTGTCTTTGAGCCCTTCTTCACAACACGTAAAGCTGGTTCGGGTCTGGGCTTGCCCACTTGCCGGCGCATTGTCGAGGCGCAGGGCGGCTCAATGAGCGTCACCAGCACGCCGGGCATCGGGTCGCGATTTGTGATCAGCTTTCCCACGCCTGAATCAGTGGAAAAAAGCCTAATGGAGCGGGCCTGACCAGCCCTTTTCTCGCAGACTATGGACGATCCGATACGCGTTCTGGTAATCGACGACGACGAAGCCCATGCCGAGGCCGTGGCCGAAAGCCTGAGCCGATCGGGCTATGACTGCGTCGTGGCCAGAGGCGGCCTTGAAGGCCTTAAGTTGATGGAGAGTCAGGATTTTGATGTCGTCGTGACCGACCTCATGATGGAGGGAGTCAA
>JBILGL010000106.1:0-10129 GCA_044351075.1 Isosphaeraceae bacterium
CGATGGGCGACTGCTTAATGCAAAATTTGAAGCGATGGATGTCACACGTTGGGAAATGATAAGAATTGACACAAGTCAATTATTGCATATTGATGATCTTTGGCGGCAATGTGAAATGGAGTTCGTCCGGAAATTGAAAGATGCGGGAGATCGGCCGCTGGCAGTTCGCTTGAGGCTTGATGGCTCGACGGATCTTCACGATGAATTATTGCAATTGCAATTTGCGGATAACAGAATTCATGCTGAGATCCAGTCGATGGCATCTAATATCGCATCCAAGAGAATCTGGGTGGAAAAAGTTGAATTAAAGACGTCGCCGCCAGTGACATCAAGTGTGCGTGATTCCGAGTTAACTCATCTTCATCAGTTTATTGAAGAGAAGGCAGTTACAACGGAATGGATGACTCAATTTTTAGAAATGGATGATATTAAGAAGCTGAAGTCGCAACTGGGCTATTTTGATAATCCGGAGGATAAACGGGAGTTGGAGGCGATATTCAAGCCGGAATCCATAGCGGCATTGATCGAGCAGGTGCCTGAATTCCTGAAATCTTATCTTTCACAGACGAATTATGGTAAAACAGAGCGTATTGAGAATGGGGAGTAATTGAAATGAAATTTCTTGACCTGCGGATGAAACCATTTGGGAAATTTGATTCACAATCCCAATCCATTGAATTTGATTCAAATATACACCCAACTGCCGGTTTTTATATGGTAGTTGGCCGGAATGAAGCGGGTAAGTCAACCACTCTGGCTGCCATTGAGCGTTTTTTATTCGGCTTTCCGCGAAATGATCATTATAATATTGGCGGCGTCAGACATCAGTGGGTTGGTGGTACGATTCAATATGAGGAGGGGCAGAAAACTTTTATCTGGCGAAAAAGCACGCAGAAAGAGACTCTGTTTTTCGAGAACCAACTCGATAAGCACCCAGAAAATATATTAAGCAAGGATATTGAACCTGTTAATCAATCGTTCTACATGGATTCCTATGGCCTGAATCAGCAAAAACTGCGTGAAGGTGGTGAAGCGATTGTCTATTTTAAGGGGGAGGTCGCTGAGATTTTATTTGGCGAATCGCTGGGCAATTTGCATCGTTTCGAAAAACTAAGGCCGGAATTGATAAAACAGTCGGAAGAAATTTATAAACCGAAGACCAGGGGCAAATCCAATAGTCCGCTGAATAATATTTCACTTGTTCGCAAAACCTTGGCTGAAGATCTTCGTGCAGAGGTTACTCGCAGTGCTGATGCTCGAAAAATTCAGGATGACATAAAATTATGCGTTGAAAAGATAAAAGAGTTTGATGAATTTTTGAAAAAATCCTATGAAGAACTTGATCTGACCAAACGCAAATCGCAATCACTTAATTACATTGATCAAATTAATTCTAAAAAAGCGGAACTTGTGGCATTTGTACAAACACCAGAAATTGAAGAAAGTCTGGGAAATAAATTCTCGACAGATGTAGCACTATTGGGTACGAATAAGGAGTCAATTTCAAAATCAGAAACTAAACTAGACGAATATGAGCAGGAAATTGGATTAATCACTATTCAGCAGGATGTGATTGATGCCAATGATGCTATCAGTGAACTGGCGAATGAAATAAGCAGGAACCAAGAGCGAGAGGAAAACCGGAAAAAGCTTGTTAATGGCCTCGAAGAAACAGCTTCGGTTCTGGATGCTGAATTAAAAGATCTCGGTTTTGATCCAGCTCGGCCAGAACTGGTTCCGCATGTTGATACATTGTATCGCGAACGATTAAAAAAACTTGGAACAAAAATTGTAGTTCTGGAGAAGCTAGCGTCTGATGGCGAACGTGACATAAAGAATAAACAGTCGGAAGTATCCCGGCTTCGAAATGAGATTGAGCAGGGCGAGTCCGTTTATGATATGACGGCTATTCAACTTCTGATGAGCGAACTGGAGACACTGGCTGATGACTTTAAAATGGTTAAATCAAATGAAAGTAACCGTAAGAAGCGATTGCAGAAACTAGAGGATATGATCCGGAGCTTGCCCTGCTGGCATGGAAATTATGATACATTCAGGAATTTGAATCTGCCAGATTCTGAACTGGTTGAGCTTTCATTTCAACGCTTAAAAAGTGCAAAGATTCTGATGGAACAGGATCAATTAAAATTCAGCGATCTTGAATTAAAGTATCGAACGAAAGATAAAGGGCTTAAGCGAAAAATCGAACAATTGAAAGTGCCAACATTAGCCGAACTGGCTGATGTCAGGAAAAAACGAGATGGAAATTGGTTCAGAATCAAAGAGAACTGGATTGGTGAGCAAATCTGGCCCGTGGATCAACGAGAGCGATTTGCCGAGGAATTTGAGACCCTGTTGGCGACATCAGATCAGATTGCCGAGCGGCTACGGGAGTCGTCTAATCTTGTCTCCGAATGGTTGCAGCTTGAGGATTTAAAGACTGAAAACGAGGAGGTTCGAGAAAGGCTGCAAAATTCGACCAAAGGTTATGAAATTGCATTAAATGAATGGAAGTCGCTTTATGGTTTTCTTGATTCGATACCCGATGAGCCTGAATTAATGGAGCCATGGCGAAAGATTCGTAGTGAAATTGAGCGGATTGAAAATGAAATCAGGGAGATTGATCAAGATACCGATGAATACCAAATTCGTTGGAAACGGTTTTATGAGACGCGGATAAAAGATCAATTTGAGTCGATCTGTACGATTGATGTTACAGCTGATATTGCGAGAAAGCTGTTTTCAGATTTGAAATCGCATCGAGAATTAAGTAATCAATCACGAAGCGACAAAGAATCTCGGCTTCTTAAATTAGAGTCAGAATGCTCTGAGCTTGAAAAAGATCAATTAACAAATCAAACAGAATTGAAAGCGAAACGTAAAGAGTGGGTGCAGGAATTAAATACGAATGGACTGGATGCCAAAATTGAGCCTGATAACTTTGAATTTTATATAGAACGTCTTAGCCGGTGGCGTAAGGACTACTCTTATTTATCTGAGCGTCAAGAAACAATTGAAAAACTCGAGCAAAAAATTAACGTTTTTTCAAGTCAAACAAATGAACTGGGGAAAAAGATTCAAATCAATCAGGAATCCACTGCTGAGTTGACAGTTTATGCAATGTTGAAACTACTGAATAGCGAAAAGGATAAGCAGAAAAAACTTGAGATAGCCACAAAAAATAAAGCAAGAACAAAGAAAGAACTTGATGAACTGAAAAATAAAACCATTGAGTTAGAAACCAAAATCCATGGAATTCTCAACACGATTCAAAAAAATACAATTGAAGAGGCTCAGGCTTTTTTTGAAGAGCACTCCCAATGGTTGAAAATTCAGCGTGAAATACAGAAGTTGGAGAAGGCTCTGGAGCCATTAAGAAAAGATTTCGAGCTTGATTACTGGACTCAGTTAGTTCTTGAGCAGACGGCTGAGCAATATGAGGAATCAATCGAAAACATTAGTAAGAGAATTGAAGATTTGAAGGGGCAAAGGGATGAGCAGTTACAAATCGAACAAAATCACAAGGGGGAATTGAGACGGATTGAATCACGAGTTCGCCAGGGCAGGGATATTATGGTCCGCAATGAGATGCAGTTACATTTTCAACAAACAGCGGAACATATTGAAACTTATATCAAGAATATGTTAACAATTAAAATTCTGGAGGAGGCGGCGACGGAATATAAAAAGAAGATGGGTGATAATGTCATTGACATTGCATCTGGCTATATCAGGCGTCTGACAGGCGACAGCTTTGGCGGGCTTAAGATTGTGACAACAGAGAGTGGGCATAATAAAATTGTGGGTGTTCGTTCCATGCTCGACCCCGACAGTGACGAGCTGGGCTTGAATCAGTTGAGCGAAGGTACACGTGATCAATTGTTTCTGGCGTTGAAACTTGCGATGATTCAGAATCGGCTTGATGAGCGGAAAAAGCTTGGCAAGTGCTCTTTGCCGGTGATATTTGATGATATTTTGGTGCAATTTGATGATCAGCGGGCCAAAGCGGCGTTTGAAATATTTCAGGAACTGGCCCAGAAAACTCAGGTGATTTTTTTGACTCATCATGAGCATTTGGTGCAGGTGGCAACTGAAGCGCTTGGTGAGGGGAAATTTGGTGTGTATCGGCTGGGGCATTCGCGACCGGAGAATGTTGAGGCCCAGGAAGATTTCGCGATGAAAATGGGAACGAAACGACGTCGCAAGGGTGACAAGCCGACTGAAGATCGACTACAATTTCCGTCAATCGAGGAACCGGAGTGATTACGATGTCAGAACGAAGCCCTGAATATCCGATTGCGGAACTTTTTGTGAATCGATGGTCGCCGCGTTCAATGACAGGCGAGACTGTTCCGCATGCCGATTTAATGGCACTTTTTGAGGCAGCTCGGTGGGCTCCTTCCGCCTACAATAATCAGCCATGGCGGTTTCTCTATGCCCATCGCGACAGTGTGCACTGGCCCCTGTTTTATGATCTTCTGGGTGAGTTTAACCAGACTTGGTGTAGAAATGCCGGGGCACTAGTCTTGCTGGCATCAAAAACGACGCTTGATCATAATGGTGAAGCCACGAGACTTTATGCATTCGATGCGGGTGCAGCGTGGGAGAATCTGGCGCTGGAGGCATCGCGTCGGGGCCTTGTCGCCCATGCCATGCAGGGTTTTAATCATATCGGTGCGAAGTCGGCTTTGAATCTGCCGGAAGAGCTTGACCCAATGATCATGATTGCGATCGGTCATCGCGGGCCGGTTGAAAATCTTTCGGATGCCTTACAGCAGCGAGAGAAGCCGACGCCGCGCAAGAAACTTGACGAACTTGTATTTGCCGGCCCGTTCCCCGGCTGAAATTTCAATCAACAAAATCAACGAGAAAACAAAATGCCTACACCTGACCAGCTTTATGATGATGCCATTAATAAAAGGGATTCCGGAGATAAGCCTGCAGCGATTGAATTATTGAAACAGGCACTTGAGCAGGACCCGAAATTTGCAATCGGGCATGGAATGATTGCCAAGCTCTATGTGGATCTGGGCGAAGCGGAGAAGGCAATTGAGCATGCCAAGATGGTGGTAGAGCTGGAGCCTGACGACACCTTCAGCTATACGGCCCTGTCTGTTATCTATGTCAAATGTGGGCGGATTCCTGAAGCTGAAGCCGCCAAGGCGATGGCATTTCAAAAGGAACATGGGCTATGAAACCGGTGTGCCGTTTGATCATTTTTTTGATGTTGCTATGCGGCACGACTTTTCATTGTGCAATTGCTGACGATTCACCATGGCTCGGTGACAAAATGCCGGGGCTGATTGAATTTTATCAGGATTTGCATCGAAATCCCGAACTGTCACTCGAAGAGAAGCGGACATCAGCCGTACTGGCTAAGGCTTTGACAGAAACTGGAGCCACCGTTTCGACGGGAATTGGTGGTTTCGGTGTCGTTGCCGTACTGAAAAATGGCGATGGGCCAGTGGTGCTGGTAAGAAGCGATATGGATGCTCTGCCAGTGACTGAGACGACCGGTGCGGCTTACGCCAGCAAAGCGACAGCAACCGATGCAGAAGGTAGAAAAACGGGGGTGATGCATGCCTGTGGGCATGACATTCACATGAGTTGTCTGGTTGGTACGGCCAGATGGCTTTCAGATCATCGGGAGCGATGGTCGGGCACGGTGGTGTTGATTGGACAACCGGCAGAGGAGAGAGTCGAAGGTGCCCGGGCGATGCTTCGCGATGGGCTTTATACCAGGTTTCCGAAACCTTCGGCGGCACTTGCGCTGCATGTGGCGCATGATCTGCCGGTTGGCTCGGTGGGTTACATTTCCGGGCCATCGTTTGCGTCAAGTACGTCTGTGGACATCACGGTGAAAGGCCGGGGCGGGCATGGTGCGATGCCACACAATGCAAACGACCCGATTGTGCAGGCGGCGATGCTGGTAGTTGATCTTCAGTCGATCGTGAGCCGACAGGTCAGCCCGATTGATGCCGGTGTGGTGACGGTGGGTTCGATTCATGGCGGAACGAAGCATAATATCATTCCGAATGATGTAAAACTTCAACTAACGGTGCGTGCATTTAAGGACGAGACACGCGAGATGATATTGGGATCGATTCGTCGGAAGGCGGAGGGAATTGCCCATGCACACAATGCACCAAAGCCTGAAGTAGAGATTCGAGAAGGAATTACGCCGACTGTTAATGACCCGGAACTGGTGGCGAAAGTAGTGCCGGCGTTTATTGAGGCACTGGGCAAGTCGAAGGTTGTGGGAGTCGAGCCGACAACTGGTGCCGAGGATTTCGGGCTTTACAGCGAAGGCGGCGTGCCGGCTTTTATGTTTCGTCTGGGAACAGTTAAACCGGAGCGAATGGAAAAGGCCCGAATGGGTGGATCGCCATTGCCCTCATTGCATTCAGCAGAATTCTTGCCGGAAGCTGAAGGGGCGATTCGAACTGGTGTGACGGCGATGTCGGCCGCTGTGGTAAAATTATTGCCACCAACCCGGAAATAAATCAGAGATATAACCAACACGGAAATTCACCATGGATTTTGCACCGCCGCCACTTGAAGGTATTGAAGAGCTTTTGAGCCCATCGCTGGTGATATTTCGTGATCGGGTGATCGCGAATATTGAGCACATGATTCGGGCTGCCGGCGGAGCAAATCGGCTTCGACCACATGTTAAAACGCACAAAATGGCTGAGATAGTGCGGCTTTGTGAGTCGATGGGGATTCACAAACATAAATGTGCGACGATTGCCGAGGCTGAGATGACAGCAGCGGCGGGTGGCCGCGATGTTTTAATGTCGTATCCGATTGTTGGGCCGAATGTCTGGCGTTTCCTGAAATTGCAGCAACTTTACGGTGCGACTCGTTTTGCCGCTCTGGTTGATGAGCCGGAGATGGTTCGGTTTATCAATGAAGCAGCACGAAGGCATCATGCCCGGATTCGACTTTTTCTGGATGTCGATCTGGGAATGAACCGGACGGGGATTGAGCCGGGGGACAAGGCTTTCGAGATTTACCGGATGATTGCCGAATCATCGAATCTGGAAGCAGGTGGTTTGCATGGATACGATGGTCATATTCGGGATTTGAAACTGGCCGAACGGCTGGAATCAGCCAGGCCAGGGCAAGAGCAGATCTTTGCGTTGCGAGATCGACTGATCGGAGCCGGGCTGCCTGTGCCGACGGTGGTTTTGGGCGGATCACCCAGTTTCCCGACCCATGCTGTTTTGAAGGATAGTGCAGTTGAATGTTCGCCGGGCACGCTGGTGCTGAATGATACGGGCTATGGGTTGAAATTCGAAGATCTTGAGTTTCCGCCAGCGGCTTATTTGTTGACACGAGTTGTGAGCCGGCCTGCACAAAACCGCCTTTGTCTGGATCTGGGACACAAGGCAGTGGCAGCCGACCCAACACCGCCACGTGCTCGCATTCTGGCACTGCCGGATGCTGAGCCGCTGGGGCACAGTGAAGAGCATCTGGTGATCAGTTGCCCGGACACTTCCAAGTTTCCGGTGGGGACGCCACTTTGGGCGGTACCTTCTCACATTTGCCCGACGGTTGCTCTTCACAATTGGGCTTATGTGGCGGAAGGTGGCAAAATCATAGGTCGATGGGATGTCACGGCTCGTGGCCGAGTGATTTCGGTATAAAAAATGAACGCCAAAAGCCCCACGTTAAAAACGTGGAGCTTCGGGCGTCTGGCGATAATGATTCGCAGTGTTTTGCGATCAGACGATCTTGCCGAGACCAATCTTGCTGGCGATCGACTGAAGTGCAGACTTGCTTCTGGCTGGGCGAACAGGCTGGTTCAGAATGTTCAGCTGGGGCGTCGTCGGAGACTGTGCCACCAGCTTCTTATTCAGATTAGAGCTGCCCTGAAGGCTGCCTGCACCAGTATTGGATGTTGGGGTTGAGCTGGTGGTTCCCACCGGAACAACCTTACCGCCAGTTGCCAGAGCCTGGAGGGCAGCCATGAGAGCAGCCTGATTGCCGCCATTGCTTGAACTGCTGCCAGTGCTTGAGCCTGTTCCAGAGCTTGTACCAGTACCCGTTGAAGAGCCACCGGAGCCTGCGGCGGCGCCGCTTGAGCCGCTGGACGAGCCGGCAGAAGATCCGCCTGTGACAGCCGTACCGCCCTTGCCGCTTGGTCGCGAGGTGATGGTTGGCGGTCCGTCAAAGAGGACATAGGTTGGGTTGCTGCGGTCATTCTGGCCCTTATTCACACCCCACTGAGCCGGTGAGAAGTTTCTATATTTCTTCAAGTTAGCCGCAGTGGCATAGACCCAGGAGTAATTTAGCTTCGTGATTTCGTTGTAATTACGAAGTGCCTCAGGGTCAAGCAGATAAGAGTTGGCAGAAGAGCGTGTCCGGTCGATGATCGAGAAGCCGTCCGGCCTTGGCAGCAGGGTTTGGGAAAGCGTCTTGATTTGATCGACGGTCAGGAAGCCGTTGATCTGGCCATCGGCGGCGTAGTCGAAGTAATTGAATCGGCGAGCAAGAACACCGGCCGGATCAGGAACATCGTCGAGCTGTTGAACGCTCAATACGCCTTGAAGATTAGTAATTTGAGATCTTAAAACGTATTCAGTTGCTCCGGCATCGTAAGTCGAAGTGCCGCCCAGCAAGCGAGCCATGGCACCTGCTTCAGCCATACCCATAGCCTGGGCATTGTTGGTGAAGTTCTGGAGCTCACCGGCAGTGATCATGCCGTTCTTGTTACTGTCGATGACGCTGAAGGTACCATTTTGCAGCAGATACTGCATGGCAACTTCACCTTCAATTGCCGCGATGGCGTTACCGACATCGATTCGGCTGTAGGAGAGATTGGTCTGCGGCTGAATGACGTTTCCGGTGGTCGTGCCACCGGTTGTGCCGGCGCCGATGTCGTTAAAGAGGTTGTAGTTGACTGGCACAGCCGTCCACTGGAGGATTGAGTTAATGCCATCCGGGTTGGCATAGAGGCTCATGCTCTTGAGAGCACCCTTGCCGAAGTTCAGCGTATTTGTGCCGACAGGCTGAGTGAGGTAGGCGTCGGAAGTGGCCCCAGCGCGGGCCAGATTCGTCCAGTAGTTCACGGCAGAACCGACCAGGGCGAAGGAACCGGCCGTCAGACCGGCTGACATGGATGTACCGGCGATGTCGAACTTGAGCGGATCAGTATTCGATCCGGTTGTTTGATTGAACGTTGGAACGTCCACGCCTGGGGCAACGTAGTCAGTCGTGATGCTGGCGTTGCTGGAATAGAGCATGTCATCCGAGTAGAGGAACGGCTGGCCGTTGGTCATGGTAGCGACCTGACCGTATCCAACACCGGTCGTTGTGCCGCCAGTTGTGCTTGTAGTGCGGAACTGGATCGGGAGGAAAGCCCGTGGATTTGGCCCAACGTTCGGATCTGTAGGATCAGAGTTTGGTGTCAGGTAGAACGGCATTGGCGACGTCATGCCAACGGAAACGACTTCGTTAAGAACAGCCGGCATAGCCATCCCATTGAAATCACCGCTGCTAACAGTCGTAGTCCCACCGGTTGTGCTCGTGCCGCCCTGAGGAACGCCGAACTGACCGGCCGAGGCCACAGTGGTAATACCAAGTTTGCGAATTCTGGCCAGTTGCTGCTTGAAGCTGGCAACTACCTGCGGGAAGGCCTGGAAAGCCTGACCTTCTGTGGGGAAGCTGGTTTGTGTACCCCAGGCCAGTGTTGAGGCGACAATTCGATCCTTTTGACCCGGGCGGACCGGATCGTTAACGAAAGGATTCTTGCTGAGGAATTGCAGGGCCTTGAAGATCGCCTGATTTGAGGTGACCCCCAGAGAGGTGGTTGTTGTGCCACCCGTTCCACCTGCCGTGGGTGTGGCACCGACAACGAACATATTGATTGGCTGAATTGTGGCTTCGGGAACGAGCTGGGCGACGACACCTGCGACATTCGTTCCGTGACCAGTGGAAGAGGTGTCGATATTGCCGGGCCCACGACGCTTGTTAATGTCGATCCCGCGGGCCACTCGGCCTCGGAAAGAGGTGTTGGTGGCGTCAACACCGGTATCGAGCACAGCAACAGCACTATTCTGGCCTTCGTAGGGAACGCCAAGAGAACGCAGGTCGTTGAGGCCGATCTGGTTGCCAGTGGTTGAAC
>JBILGL010000107.1:0-10124 GCA_044351075.1 Isosphaeraceae bacterium
TGAGGTAATCAATAGAAAGCGTAATTGGTTTTTAAAATTATTAGTCGATGGCCTTACAAGTGGCAGGCATGGAAAAGATTAACAGCATGAATTTTTGCAGGGCACCGGTTTACCGCATGGATTTTTTAGGGCATCGGTTTACCGTGCCAATTTTGTGGGAATTGGGACGATCAATCATTCATTACATCATCAATATCAAACCTTTGATTGGCCGCACGGATTGTTGTAGGGCATCGGTTTACCGTGCCAGGTTTTTCCGGATCACCCAATACAAAATTGAGTCGAAAAACGTATGCAATGAACGACCCCCAAGGATCTTTTAAGTAAAGCAGCGGGCTGGCAGCCCGCGCTCCCAGGGGGTTAATATTTCTCACAGAGGCACAAAGACGCAAAGAAATTCTACAGATGTAAGCTGTAGGGCATCGGTTTACCGTGCCATGTTTTCCGCATCATCAAATACAAAAATTGTGGCAAAAAACGAATGGTTTCAACGATTGCTAAGGGTTTTTCAAGTAAAGCAGCGGGCTGGCAGCCCGCGCTCCCAGGGTATTGTAACGGGGCTGTAAGCCCACTCTCCCAGGATATTAAATATCTCACACGTAGGCACAAAGCCAAGAAGGGATGAGATCAATTGGGATGTTGAACATACGAACCGGAAGTGTTTTTGGTGGCCAAAATGGTATTTGTATTCATTAATGATGGAATACGATTAAAACCGACAACAGACTTATGTAGAAATTCATTGGCATGATCTCTTTTGCCATGTGACAGAAGAAAGAGAGGAATGGACTATCGACGCCTTAATTCCTCAGAGTCAGCGTTATTCTGCATAATTTACGCGGGGAGACTGATTTGTTATAATTTCGACCACAACCACAGGACTGATCAACGAGAGCCTGCGAGCTCTGGAGAACGCCGCGATGCCGACCGACCTGATGCATGGCAACCTGTTGCCGCTGAAGCGAAATGCCAACTGGTTCATCTTTTTTGGCGTGATCATTACGCTGCTTGGCATTGCCGGGCTGGGCATGGTTGTTGGGCTGACGCTCACAAGCATGATCTATTTCGGGGTATTGCTCCTGGTGCGTGGTGGCGTGGAATTGCTGGCGGCGTATCGCTCGCGGGAGTGGGCGGGCTTCTTTTTTCACCTGATATCGGCGGCGATTGGAGCTGTGGCGGGGCTGGTGATGATCACGCGGCCGGGCATGGCGGCCGAGACAATCACGCTTTTTCTGGGCGCCCTTTTCATGGTGGAAGGGATGATGCTGCTTTTTGCCGGGGTGATTTACCGCTTCCCGTCGTGGGGCTGGACGCTGGCCAATGGCCTGATTACGTTTGTGCTGGGCCTGATGCTCTGGCAGGAATTTCCGTTTTCGGGCATGTGGTTTATCGGCACTCTGATTGCATTTGAGATCATTTCAACGGGGGCAAGCTATCTGGCGCTGGGGCTCTTTGGGCGTCGGCTGGCGCGTGAACTGGCGTTATAGATGATTGCATTTGAAAAACCTGATGATTCCGCAGAAATACCGGCAGGAAATAGAATCAATATGAGTCGCGACGATGTGATTGCACGTTATTCCAATGGCGGGCCGCTTCTGGGCTATGCCACGGCCGAGATTCCAGAGGCGAAGGCTGATGAAACGATTGGTCCTGGCGAATGGACGTTGCGGCAATTGATCGCCCATCTGGTCGATAGCGACTTAAATGGTGCAGAGCGGATGAAGCGTGTGATTGCCGAGGAAAACCCGACGCTGATGGCTTATGATGAATCAGCCTGGATGGCCTCGCTTGATTACAGCCATGCACCGATAGATGAAGCGGTTGCAATTTTTATGGCAAATCGGCGCTGGATGACGCGCATCTTAAAAACGCTGCCTGATGAAGCCTTTGCCCGCAAGGGAATGCACAGCGAGACCGGTCCGGTAACGCTGGCGGCCCTGCTGGCCAAATATGTGGGGCACCTTGATCATCATCTCCGATTTTTGTACGGCAAGCGGTCGAACCTGGGCATTGCCGTGCCGCCGCGATATACAGCGCAGTAATTTTTACCGTAGTGATTTAAATGCAACTGGGTATTCAGAAATCAGTGCGGGTGATGGTTTTGCCGCCATCCGACCTGATTTCAATCCAGTCAATCTGAATTTCATTATTCGGCTGAGGTAAGTAGATGCGAAGCACGCCGATACGATCCTGGGCGGGGATGGCGACTTCCATCTCATTCCAGCCGGGTGATTTGATTTCGTAATTGACTGAGCTGGCAGCGCTGCCGGCCCCGCCGGGAAGCCAGTCGAGATGGGATTTGGCGGCGTTTGAGCGGATTTTAAATCTTACTGTTGTCGGCCCGCTGTGTTTGCCTGCGGCAAAGCCGAGAAAGCTGTTTGGCCCAAGGCTTTTTGCAACCAGATTACCGCCGGTGACAGTTGCATTAAGCCCGCGCGGTTTCCAGTTTTTGAACGATTGGTCAAATTCGTCATCGGCTGGTTTTTTTGTGGTTGTCTGGGTTTTAGCTTTCGCTCTGGCCTTTTCCTCTTCTCTGATTTTGCCCTTGCCTTCAAGTTCCGGGCGATAGCTGGCGGGGTTAAAGGCGGGGTTTGGCTGAGGGACGACGGCGCCGGTGTGGGTGAGGAAGGAAGAGATGAGATTGTCGAGCCGGGCGACCTGCTGCGGATTTTCGGCAGCGAGGTTTTTTGATTCGGAAATGTCGTCGTTCAGGTTATAGAGCAGATATCGATGCCGGCCCTTTTCGCCGCCATGGAAGATGCGGATCAGCTTCCAAGGGCCATCGTGAACGGAAACGGCTGGCGGAAGCCATTCAGGCACGGGCGGGCTGTGCGGAAAGAACTGAAAGACGGGCGGATGCTGCATGGGCTGGCCGCGCAGGGCCTGCATGATGCTGATACCATCAAACAATTGTCCTTTGGCTGGATTGAGCCCAAGGCCATCAAGCAGGGTGGGGTAATAATCTTCACTTTGGACAATCGTTGGATTGGTTGAGCCTGGCTGAGTGATGCCGGGCCAGGCGACGACGCAGGGCACGCGTGTGCCGCCTTCGAACAGGGTGGCCTTGCCGCCGCGCAGGGGTGCATTGCTGGTGGGGGTGGTGCCATCGACCGGGCTATACATATTACCACCGTTGTCGGACGTAAAGATGATAATGGTGCGATCGGCGATTTTCAGGCGGTCGAGGGTATCAAGCAGGGTGCCCACGGCGTCGTCCATGCTTTCGATCATGGCGGCATAGGTGGGGCTGTGCTGGGGGTCGGCTGGGTTGGCGGTGGCTCGGTATTTTTCGATCAGTTTTTGTTTGGCATTGAATGGTGCATGAACGCTGAACATCCAGTAATTGAGGAAGAAGGGGCGATCGCGATTCTTTTCCAGAAATTTGACAGCTTCTTTGGCCATTCGGTCTTCGATGTGTTCGTCGGGGATGGCGGGGTCGTGGTCGAAGTCCTTGAATTTCCAGGGCGCGACATAGCTGCCGGCGGGCCCTGGGCCGTGCCAGTGGGGCAGATCAACATCAAAGCCTTGCTGGAGCGGGGAATAGGGCTCGGTGCCGAGATGCCACTTGCCGAAGTGGCCGGTGGCATAGCCGGCAGATTTGAGTGATTCGGCAAGTGTCTGATATTCGGGTTTCAGGCGGGTGACGGTGTTGGGCATAATGGCTTTTTGATCAACGGCGGCGGTCTTTGGCACGGTGGCCTGAAGTACGACCTGCGGCAGATGGCCGTTGGGGGTGGTGATGCCGGTGCGGGCCGGGCTGAGGCCGGTGATGAGAGCCGATCGTGTGGGAGAGCAGAGCGGGCTGGCGGAATAGGCCTGGGTGAAGGTCATGCCGCGACGGGCGAGGCGGTCGAGGTTTGGTGTGCGGTGGTATTTCGTCTTGCCGTGGAGGGAGGTGTCGGCCCAGCCGAGGTCGTCGGCCAGCATGATCACGACATTCATGCGTGGCGTATCGGCCAGAAGGGCGGAAAACGGGCAACCGAGCAGAAATGCGAAGAGTGGCAGGCTGTGGTGGATCACGTTTCGCATGCGAGGAGAGTCCTTTTAGGGGATGGATATGCTGAAAGAATGGTAAAACTCAGGCGAGTTGGTGTCAAAATAAAAAAGCCTTGGCAGGAGAATATGATAAGATGGCGGAAAGGGCAGAATGATCGTTCAAAAAAGCGGGGAGCGGATCTGATGAAGCATTGTGGCAGGCGGGTGAGTCTGCTTTCCTGGGCTTTGGTGCTGGTCATTGTGCCGATTGCCCGTGCTGAGCATGCCAAAATTGAATTAACGGTGGAAGCGGGCGGCAGGCAGGAGACGGCTTTTGTCGATCAGACGCCGCCGCCTGTGGGTAAATCGCCGAGGCCGGTGATTGAAGCGAAAGCGGGCGAGCCGATTCGCATTCAATGGGTGTTTCAGAATGTCTATCCGACCAAGACGCTGAATAATGTGGTGATGCATTTTTTTGTGGCGAAGGCGGAAAAGGTTGGCCAGAAGGAGCTGCCGGATATTTCGGGCGATCTGGAGCTGGAAACGGCCTTTGACATGGACTTTAAGCCAGGGGCGCGGGCTGGTGGTCGAAACCGCATGGTGATCAAGACGCCGGGGGTTTATATGGTGCGGGTGGAAAGCCGGCAGACGAACAGTGATCATGAGCATTTCGCGGCAATTGATCTCGTCGTGAAATAATACAATCGAATTGAAATAAAAAAGGGGAAAACAGGAAATGAGACTGGTTGCAGTAGGTCGCCCGGAAGTGCCGGGTTTTACGCTATCGCCGAGGCTAAGATCGCAGTTTATTTATTTTGCATCAGCGCCAGATGCACCGGGGATACCGGCTCTGGGGGAAAATGAATTTCATTTTCCGCTCAATGAGACACGCACCTGGCACGATGAGGGCGTGATTTATCTCGTCAGCCCGCTTGATACCGCGAATAAAACCGAAGTGGAGCTGACTGAGGAGCAGGAAGACCTGATGGCCTGGCTGGTGCTTCATGAGGTGGAGCATGTGCGCGTGGAAGGTGCCTGAAATGCAATTGGCAGTGCCGAATCGCCGGAGTTTTTTGATCACACCGGCGATTTTATTTTATTTTAATCATGCATTGCAGGCAGAGCGTATTTCAGATGATGATTTTATTTCATTGGTCGAGAAGTTCAGTGATTCGCCGAGTGGCCCTGCCTCGGCCGACAATTTTGTGACGAATGAAGATTCAATTGCATCGGCGGTTGATCAGGTGGCGGCGGAAGTGCCGAGGGGCACTGTTTATCTGGGCGTCGGGCCTGACCAGAACTTTACGCTGATGGCACATGCGCGGCCTTCGGCCGGTTTTATTATCGATTACCGCCGGAAAAACCAATTATTGCATTTCATGCATCAATATTTATTGCAATCGTGCGGCAGTCGGTTGGAATATCTGCGAAAATTCTGGGCGAGGGTGCCGAAGGAATTGAAAGATACCGGTTCGAGCCAGTCGATTGTTCATATTATCGCCGCATTTGAAAAAACCGAAATGAATCAAATGCAATTAAAACGATTTCAGGATGAACTTATTCAGCATGTTGCCGGTAAATATCATTTGGGGATGGATGATCAGGCTGAGCTGGTAAAGATCGCTGCGCGGCTGGCCGGGCCGGGGCCAGACGCCCGATTTCTGGCCCTCAGGATGTATCCGACCATGAAAATGCTGATGCAGCAAACGAGCCGATCGGGCAAGCCGGGGCACTGGCTGGCATCAGATGCGCTTTATGAAGAGATAAGACAAATGGCGATTGACAACAAAATATTACCATTGTCAGGCGATTGGTCTGCTGGTTCAATGGTCGCAAGTGGATCGGTTTTCAGCCGGCTGGCTGGTTATCTCCGCCAGAAGCAGCAGCAGGTGGGCTGTGTGTATATTTCAGATGTCGAATTCTTTCTTTTTCGAAGTGGAAAATTCGATGAATATGTCGCCAATTTAAAACGACTGCCGATGCATCCTGAGGCGCGAATTGTGCGCACGAGCACGCGGGAAATTCGGCACCCGGAGCGGATGGCGGGCAATAGTTCGACGACGATCTGCCGGCCGATGCGAGCGTTTCTGGAGGCTTGCCACCTGGGCAAAATCAGGCGATGGGAGGATCTGTTCTGAGCTTCACTCTTTTGTTAATTCAAGAAAAATCAAATCTTGGAGAAAATAATCAGGTGCAGTTCGGGGATCAGGATTGGCTTTTTTTGCAATTTGGTTATGCTGGTCATAGAGAGCGTCTGGATCATTCAGGGAGGAATGATGGCATTGGGCGTCAGCAACGTAAAATAAAATGTATCAAAGATTTGAAGAGGTTGGCATATGCCTGCGCTTGTTGGTTTAGAACATTGCCGGGGGATCTTTTTCCGCATGACGGCCGTGGTCGTATTGTTAATGATTCCGGCGATGGCGATGGCGCAGCAGGGCCAGGGGTCGGGCGCAGGTGGTGCTTCCAAAACGACTTCGCGCAAGACGGACACGGCCGTGAAGCCGGTGGTGGCGGTTGATCCGGCGGCGAATGCCACGAAAATTGCCGAGCTGCGGAGCCAGATTGATTCGGAAGAGAAGCAGCTTGATGGGCTGAAAAAGCAGCTTGAGTCGCAGGCCCTTCCCGAGAGCAAATTCAGCAAGGCGGAAGCCAGATTCAAGATGCTTGACGGCAAGCTGAAGGAATTGAAGTCGAAGCTGGCGGATTTGCAGTCGCGTGAGCAGCCTGACGCGGAGCAGGTGGCCGAAGTTCAGGGCGAGCTGCATGATACGGAAGAGGCTCGCAATTCGGCCCTGAAAGGCTTCGAGCTGGAGATTGTAGAGAACAAGACGCTGCAGGAGAAGATCCTGACGATTGAGAAGAAGATTGCCAGCGATAAAGTGGCACTGGAGCGGCTTTCAAAGCCGACCGAACCAGTGGTGCCAGGCGCGGCAGCAGCGGGCACAGCGACGAAAAAGACTGTTGACAAAGAGACGACAACGGTTGCTGAGAAAGCCGAAACAGGCAAGCCGGTTTCGAAACCGGCGGAGCCAGCCAAAAAGCCTGAAAACACCGTGGCTTCGCTGGTGCTTTCAACGGCGACTGGCGGATTGGTCGGCAAGAAAGCGGAGAACGAGGCCAAGCCGGCGGAAAAAAAGGCGGATGCCGAGCCCCAGCCCGAAAAAAAGAACGAGGTGGATGATTCGAAGCTGGCGAGCCGAGTGCGCGACCAGATCGGGAAATTTCAGGCCGATATTGAAGCATTAAACGGCCAGCTTGAATCGGCCCGGCAGGAAGAGGCAATGGCGGCTGAGCAGTTCGCCAATCTTGACAAGCAGGTGACGCTTGAAGCCCAACTTCGCGACAATGCCCGTAAGAAGTCTGACTTGCTCAATGAGCAGGTTGGCAAGGTTCAGGACGAGTTTCGCGACAAATCACTGGGACAGGCGTCGCAGGAGGTGCTGAAGCAACTGGCCGACAAATTGCTTGAGATCCAGAAGGAATTTCAGGCAGCTCGGGACGAGTCGCGCCTGCATTCCAACCGCTTGCAGGATATTCAGAATGAGCGGTCGAAGCAGCAGGATGCCTTGCGACGTGCACGGGAAAAAACGCTGCAGCTTGAGAAGGAAATCGCCCAGGCAGAGACTGAGATTGCCCGCCTGCGCGACCCGACCTCGCTGATTAACATTTTTGAGTGGCTGGCCACGCGCGGCACGCGCATTGTAATGATCCTGCTGGTCATGTTTGGCTCAAGGGCTACGCTCAGATCGCTGGGCAGCCGCACGATCCGAATGATGGTGCAGAGCCAGAACAAGACGATGACGGAGGACCAGAACGATCGGGCCGAGACGCTGATCAGCGTCTATTCCAACGCCGTTTCGGTGAGTGTCATAGGCGGCGGGCTTTTACTGGTGGCGCAGGAGGCCGGTGTGCCGATCGGGCCGCTGCTGGGCGGTGCTGCGATCTTCGGTGTGGCGATCGCCTTCGGTGCCCAGAGCCTGGTGAAAGACTATTTCTCGGGGTTTGTGATTCTGCTGGAAAATCAGTTTTCCGTGAATGATGTGATTCAGGTAGGCGCGATTACGGGTGTCGTTGAGCGGATCACGCTGAGAATGACGGTCGTCAGGGATGTGGCCGGGACTGTCCATTTTCTGCCGAATGGCACGATGACGATGGTTTCGAATTTTTCGTATGACTGGGCCAGGGCTGTTTTTGAAGTGCCTGTGTCTTACAAAGCTAATATTGATGAAGTGATTCAGGACATATTGGCCGAGGGCAAGAAGCTGCGGCAGGACCGGGAATTTGGGTCGCTGTGCCTGGATGATCTGACGATGCTGGGGGTGGATGCCCTGAATGAGACAAATGTCCTGATCAAGTTTTACATCAAAACGAAGCCGCTCAAGCAGTGGCCGGTGAAGCGGGAATTGCTGAGGCGGATCAAGAATCGGCTGGATAGTAAGGGGATCGAGTCGCTTTCGACGAACAAGGCCCAGTTTGGCGGAGTGCTCAGGGCTGACACTGGCGACGACCATGCAGCCTCGCCCAATCTGGCCAAGTCGCTCAAGGAAGCCCGGGCCGATCGTGATATGTCCATTTAATCGTGATATGTCCATTTAATATTGAAGAAGGTTGGTGAAAGAGCGGTGTCTGAACCACGTCCGCTGCAGATTCTGCTGGTCAGCCGCCGATACCCGCCGCAAATAGGCGGGGCTGAGCGAGTGATGGCCAATATGGCAGAGGCTCTGGCCGATTTGGGGCACCGGGTAACGGTGATTTCAAGCGCCAGTGCCGAGGATGGAATTAAGGCCACGGCGGATCCATTTGGAGCCGGTGCGCAAGCTGAAAATCTGCGGGTGATCAGGCTTTATTACAGTGGTCGGAAAGTGGTCGGCACGTTTGGTTATATGTGGCGGCTTTGTCGCTGGATTTGCCGGAATCGGCCGGATGTGGTTTATGTCTCGATGCTCAAGCAGGATGCACTGGCGGCCGCATGGGCCTCTAGTCGATGTAAAATACCGATTTTGCTGCGGCCGGAGGGGGCCGGACTGACGGGCGACATGGCCTGGCAAAAAAGGCACTGGATGGGGCGGCTGGTGCGGTTTTTTTGCAGGAAAGCGGATGGGCTGGTGGCCCTTTCGCCGGCGATTCGGCAGGAATTGCTGGCTGCGGGCTATGCGGAAGGACGCATCAGCGAAATTGCCAATGGTGTGGCCATTCCGCAGGAAAAGTGGAGAGCCCCTGCCCTGCCCTGCCCTTTGGCGGTATTTGTCGGACGACTGGCGCAGGAGAAGGGGCTTGATACGCTGGTTCGGGCGTGGGTGATGGTGGTCAAACAACTTCCCGATGCACGGCTGCGGCTGATTGGTGCCGGGCCAATGGAAAGTCGGCTGGGACAATTGGCCGATGAGCTTTCTGTTTTACAAAGTATTGAATTTGCGGGTGCCCGCAGCGATGTAGAGGCCGAGCTGCGAGGGGCAAGCTGTTTTGTGTTGCCATCGCGTGAAGAGGGGCTGAGCATGGCCCTGCTTGAGGCGATGGCTTTGGGCATGCCGGTGGTGGTGACGGATATACCGGGGAACCGGACGCTTGTCAGTGATGGGGAAACAGGTCTTTTGTCGCCTGTCGATAAACCTGAGGCAATGACAGAGCAAATTGTCAGATCGCTGGGCGGATCGCCGGAAATCATGAAAATGGCGGAGCAAGGGCGTGAATTAGTGGCGAGCCGATTTTCAATCGAGGCGGTGGCCAGAGAGCATGTTGCCCTGATGAGGCGATTGATTGGTTGAATCTTAGGCAGGCTTGGTTTTTTCAAGGAATAAAACCAACTTGTTTATTCTCCGTATTTTTCAATTCATGGCAGGGGCGGCAGGCCAAGCTCGGCCAGAAAACTGTTGTGTTTGGCTTTTGATGCTGCAATTTCCGCTTCGATTGCAGTCAGTTGTTCATGAACCTGCTGTAAATCAATTTCCTTTTCTTTTTGAGCAGTGCTGATATATCGGGTGATATTCAAATTGAAATCGTTTTGTGTGATCTCATCCATTGATACGCACCGCGAATAGGCAGATTCAGAGTTGCGGTGCTGGTAAGTGCAGATAATCTTTTCGATATGTTCCGGCTTCAATACATTTTGCCGCTTGCCTTTTTCAAAATGCTCTGCCGCATTAATG
>JBILGL010000594.1:0-2984 GCA_044351075.1 Isosphaeraceae bacterium
TTACGAATTCCAGACGCTGCTGGCCCAGCTCACCGGCATGGACGTGGCTAATGCCAGCCTTTATGAAGGCGCGACATCTGTTGTGGAGGCCGCATTTCTGGCAATGACGATCACTGGCCGATTGGGTCGTGTGGTCGCGAGCGATGCAGTGCACCCCGAGCATCGACAGACGCTTGAGACCTATCTGAAATGCCTTGAACCAGAACTGGTGACAGTCAAGTCTGTCAACGGTCGGACACGGCCGGAAGACATTGCAGCCGCCATCACCGACGACACCGCTGCCGTGATTATCCAGCAGCCAAATTTCTTTGGCACGCTGGAAGACGCGGCCGCACTCGTGAAGCTGGCTCATGATAAAGGTGCTCTGGCGATTTTAAGCGTTGACCCGATTAGTCTCGGTCTATTGAAAAAGCCAGGCGAATATGGAGCTGATATTGTTGTGGGTGAAGGGCAGGCGCTGGGTAATATCATGGGTTTTGGTGGGCCAAGCCTTGGGCTATTAGCCTGCCGTGGTGATTACATGCGTAAGATGCCCGGCCGACTGGTGGGCCAGACGGTGGACCGCAATGGTAAACGCTGTTTTACACTGACGCTGCAAACCCGCGAGCAGCATATTCGCCGCGAAAAGGCAACTTCTAATATTTGTACGAATCAAGGGCTCATGGCTTTGCGGGCGGCTATTTACCTGACAACGCTGGGCCCAACGGGCTTTCGGCATGTGGCAGCACAATCGGCACGGCAGGCTCAGAAGGCAGCCCTTCGGCTGGCCCAGGTACCCGGTGTGCACGAAGTGATGGCCGGGCAATTTTTCCGCGAATTTGTTGTCCGATTCACTGCAGGGCATTCGGCCGAGATGGTTGTCGAACGGTGCCGGCAGCAAGGCGTTTTAGCCGGAATTCCGCTTTCGCGGTTTTATCCGGATCGACCAGCCGATTTGCTGGTCGCGGTTACTGAGAAGCGGACAGATAGCGATATTTCGGCCCTGGCACTGGCTCTGGAAGTGGCACTGGCAAAATAGGAAATGTATCCAGAGCCATTCAAGGGAATCAAATCCTGAATTTTGATGGGATGAAAGACGATGGAACCAAGCGGCCCACCTCCTTTGATTTTTGAGCAATCGCAGCCCGGACGGGTGTCGAGTGTATTTCCTGCAGATTGTGGTGAAACTCTGCAAAGTGTCATACCAAAGGAGTTTCTGAGCGATAGCATGCCGGATCTGCCTGAGATGGACGAGCTTTCGGTGGTTCGACACTACCTGCGGCTTTCTCAGCTGAATTTTGCGATTGACCGGAATTTCTACCCACTTGGCTCGTGTACGATGAAGTATAACCCCAAGAGGAATGAGCGGATTGCTTCGCTGCCGGGCTTTGCGGCGGTGCATCCGCATCAGCCGCCAGGCTCGGTTCAGGGCCTGCTGGAACTGCTTTATGAGATGCAAAATTATCTGGCGGAAATTGCCGGTCTTCATGCCGTTTCACTGCAGCCGGCGGCGGGTGCCCACGGCGAGCTCACGGCCCTGCTGGTTGCAGCGGCACACTTCCGGCATCTGGGCGAAAATCGACAGACAGTGCTAGTTCCCGATAGTGCGCACGGCACGAATCCGGCCTCGGCCCATATTGCCGGATTTGAGGCGGTGACCGTGAAGAGCGGCCCCAATGGACTGGTTGATCTGGAAGATCTTAAGGCGAAAATAGACACCAAATCGGCCGTCTTCATGATCACCAACCCCAACACAGCCGGTCTTTTTGACCATCAGATCGGCGCCATTTCGGCCATTCTGCGTGAAAAAGGGACGCTGATGTATCTGGACGGAGCAAACATGAATGCCATTCTTGGCATTGTTCGCCCGGGCGACATGGGCGCTGACCTGATGCACTATAACCCACACAAGACCTTTTCGGGCCCTCATGGCGGTGGCGGCCCCGGCGCTGGGCCGATCGCCGTTCGCGATCATCTGGCTCGATTTCTGCCATCACCGGTGGTCGTAAAGCGGGAAAATGGCAGCTATGATCTTGACTACAACCGTCCGGATTCGATCGGCCGAGTGCGGGGCACATTTGGCAATGTGGGCGTGCTGGTTCGGGCCTGGGCCTATATTCGCAGCCAGGGGCCCGATGGACTGAAGAATGTCTCGGAAATGGCCGTGCTCAATGCCAATTACATCCTTTCCCAATTGAAAGATCTCTATCCTGTGCCGATGGGCGACCGCTGCATGCATGAATTCGTGGCAAGTGCCCGCAGCATGGCCCGGGAGAAGGGTGTGCGGGCCATGGATATCGCCAAGCGGCTGCTGGATTATGGCTATCATGCCCCGACCGTCTATTTCCCACTGATTATCGCTGAAGCTATGATGATCGAACCGACGGAGACAGAGAGTCTTCAGACGCTTGACGGATTCATCGCCGCCATGCGGGCCATCGCTGGCGAAGACCCAGCTATATTGCATACCGCTCCTTCCACCACACCGGTTGACCGACCAGACGAAGTGCAGGCAGCCAAAAACCCCGTGCTTCGCTGGAACCCCGCCTGACGCAACCTGCAACAGCACAAATGCCAAACACCTTTCGCCTTAACGTATTGCCCGTGATCGATGCCGATGGCCCGACGCAGATGGGCATCGACCTGGCCCTGCTTGACCATGCCGAGAGCGAGCCCGATACGATCTGGCTGAGGGCTTACACCTGGTCTGCCCCGACTCTTTCGCTCGGCTATTTTCAGACATGGAAAGAGCTGCCTGAGATGCTTCGGCAAGCGTGGGCAGAGGTGGCCGTGGTGCGTCGGCCCACCGGTGGCGGGGCAATCTGGCATGATGCAGACCTGACATACGCCGTCGTTGTGCCCGCTGCACATCCGTGGGCGGCCCATTCGCGAACTCTTTATCAGGCGATTCACGATGCTCTGGCTGCACTTTTCACTGAAGACGGAGCCGCCGTCGCCCGCCGGTGCCAGGTTTCGACAGTTGCTATCGGTAGCTCTCACCGGCC
>JBILGL010000595.1:0-2979 GCA_044351075.1 Isosphaeraceae bacterium
GAAAGAAGCCTATGGCGACGCCTGGGATAAAATCTCGGATGCCCAGAAGGCCGCCGCCAAAATTCTGGCCAGCTACAATTTTGTGGAGCGGGGCCTGGGCCTGGAAAGTGGCCTTTTCAATATGGCAAAGACACTTGTCCGTCATGCCACAGAAACCCGTAAGCCCAATGGCGACAGGCTTCGTGAATTTCGCGAATCAGCCCTCGAATCGCTGAAACTTGATCTCTTCTCCGATGCTCCGATTTATCCGGAATATGAGGTCGCCAAGCTCACTCATGCCCTTGAGTATTGGCAGAAAAAAGCAGGCGACGACGATGCCAGCCTGAAGATTGCCCTTAGCGGCAAATCGCCGGCTGAACGAGCCAAAGAGCTTGTAGCGGGCACGAAACTCAAGGATGTGGCCGCGCGGAAGGCATTCGCAGAGATGACGCCGGAGCAGATCGCACAGTCATCAGACACGATGATCAAGCTGGCAGTCGCCCTTGATGAAACCGCCCGTGCCCTCCGCACCCAGCGAGAAAATCAGGTGGAGGCTGCCGAAACGGCCAACTATGGTCGCATTGCCAAAGCCATTTTTGAGCAAAGAGGCGACTCGGTCTATCCCGACGCCACATTCACCCTTCGGCTCGCCTACGGCACAGTGAAGGGCTATACGGAGCCCGATGGTCGTCGGATTCCTCCCTACACCACCATGGGCGGCACATTTGCCCACGAACAGGCCAACGATGCCAAAGAGCCCTATGCCATACCCAAGACTTGGCACGATGCCAAGATATCCGGCAAGCTCAAGCTTCAGACGCCCTATAATTTCATCAGCACGGCCGACATCATCGGCGGTAATTCCGGTAGCCCGGTGGTTGACCGTGATAATAAGGTTGTGGGTCTGATTTTTGACGGCAATATCCACTCCCTGATTCTTGACTACGGCTACGACGATACACTCGCCCGTGCCGTTTCTGTTGATTCCCGGGCGATCATCGAAGCACTCCGCTCGATTTATAACGCAGGTTTTCTGGCTGATGAACTGACAAGTGCCAAATAATCAAGGCTTATTACCTGATTGCCTGATTGCAGGTTATTAATCACAAAAGACCCCGCGACCAAAATCGCGGGGTCTTTTCAATGATGACTTTTATTAAAATTTGTATTTTGATCAGATTCGGCCATTCGGCGAATCCGCAGACTTTATTGCTTTCGCTTCTTCGGCTCGGGTGCGCCGGGCAGAAGCTTGGCGGCAGGGTCGCCAGGCGGGCGATCAAGCGAAAGATAGCTGAAGAGATCAGCCAATTCCTGCGGCGTGACCAGCGATTCCAGATTTTCAGGCATCAGCGAAAGCGGGCTTCGCTTCAGCTCTTCAATCTGGCTGCGTGGTATGGTCTCTTCCTTACCACCCTGAATGCGAATACGAATTTCCTGCGGGCTGTCGCTCGTCAGAAGGCCTGTCAGCGTGCGGCCATCCTTCAGGGCCACCACCATCGCCTGATAATTCTCGCCAATCACCAGATTTGGGTCAAAGACGTTTGACAACATCTGGTCATAATTATTTCGGCCATTACCGGTGATGTCCGGGCCCACTTCCTGCCCTTCACCATAAAGCTTGTGGCAGCCGGCACACGTTTTCTGAAACACAGACTTGCCGGCGAATGGGTCGCCCGGCGTGCGTTCCAGAAAGTTACGCATCTGGCTCACAACCAGCTCCCGCTGTGGGTTGCGGTCTGATCGCACCCGGCCCCAGATCTTGGCCATACGCTCGGTATGACTTTTGTCAACCACATCCTGCAGACGTCTGATCTGATTCAAATTCACAGCATTAGCCGGGATCTTGCCGCTTTCAACGGCTTCGACCAAGGCCTTCGCCCAGGGCGCACGCTCTGTCAGAAGCTGAACGGCCCGGCCCTTGTTGTTATTCTCCAGACGGCTGTAAAGATTGATAATCATCGAGGCAATTTCGGCCTCAGACCTGATTCCCAGCCGAGCAATAAATTCGCCCCTGGGTGCATGATTCAGCAGGCCAGCTTCCGGCGGAATGACCGACGATGCCAGCTTCATGGCCGTTGGGCCGTCCGATTGCAGCATCACCACTTCCCAGGCACGAATGCGCAGGTCATTTGGATACGCCCTGTTTGTCACCCACATGCGAAGTTGCTCGAGGCTTGGCGTGTCTCCTGCCTGAGCCAGAATCAGGATGATGTCCCGACGAGCCGGGTGTTCCTCGGCAAATTTGGCCTGGGCCGCATCAAGTGCCGGTCGAATGGCAGCCAGTAGTGGCCCTCGTTCCTGCCAGGGCAAACCAGCCAAACGCTGAGTGGTTGAACGCAGAGCATAGGCAATGGCAGTCGCATCGCCGCTGTCGATCATCCGGGTAAGCAGCCAAGGCAGCGTTTCGGCATCAGGCTTGGGGGCATACAGAAGTCGTTCGTAAATGCGGGGAAAAATCTCTTTTGCTCCGACATTCGATTTGAGATCAATATCGGCCAGCACGGCCGGAATATCGGCAGAGACTGAAGCCAGCATCGGCTCCATATTGCGGTAAACAATACGGGGAATGATCTTGTCGTTGCCGTGTTCCTGCAAGATCACCGCCCAGCCGGGAAGTGGATCCTGATTTTTCGCCAGTTTGCCAAGTGCAATGGCCACCTGAAGAGCAACATCAGGATGGCTGTCAGAGGCCTGCTGCTGCACCCGACTGGCAGCCCGTTTCGAAGCTTTTTCGCCCAGAGAGCCCGCATATCGCACCACCCACGACCGCACCGTCGGGTCGGCATCGTCAAAAAGCAGGCGGGCAGGGGGCTCAGCCAGCGCATTGGCTGAAACGAGTGCATAAAGGGCATTCAGGCGAAGGTCTCGCGGGGTTTCGGCGTCGAGCACTAGCTTGGTCAGTGCGGGGGCCTGACCGTCAAGCTCACGTTCGACAAGTATCCGTCGAGCCGTTTCCCGATGCCACACGTTTTCATGATCCAGTAGTTTGACCAGCTCAGC
>JBILGL010000596.1:0-2974 GCA_044351075.1 Isosphaeraceae bacterium
AAGAAATCCAATAAGCGCGCCATTAGCAAATTTGCCAAGCCTGAGTCGAAAGTATTGCAATGCCAGACCAAATTGAATCATGATGAGCACAGCCGTTGCTAAGCTGGCACTTGGCAAGGGTGTGACTGAGCTATATTTGTCACTACGAATGAAATGGAGCAAATTAGTCCCAAGCATCAGTAATGCGGCAAAAATCAATAAAACACCTCGGTTCAATGCACGATCAGACCAATTGCCGGGGCGACGAAGGCCAAGCCTGATCGCTCTTCTTAAACCTCCGATATAGGCCACTCGTTCAGGCGATGCGGTTGCAAGAAGTAGAAATGAAATCAGGCCCCAGATGCAGGTTACTCCAAATTCGGCTGGTTTTATCAGGTCATCGTCGTAAAAGTTTTGATTGATCATTAATGCAATTCCAGCCAAAATTGCGAAGAAATAAGCAATAACTGCCTGTTTTTTTGTGAGTGAAGGGCGATTGTCGTCGGCCATTCGGCGTACACCAGCAATACAAATGAATACCAGAGCAACAATACCAACGAAAATAAAAACAAGAAATAGATTGCCTCGAAACCCGAAAAAATTCACGGGTGGTGGCTCATTTGCTGCACGATTGATTGCCATCGTACCGCTGAGAAGTGGCCCCATCATACCTAATGCGGCGTAAACTCCCCACGCGGCCCCTTTGGCTGCATTAGCGTTTGGTGTTTTCACTAACATGGCTGATACAACAGTCAGTGAATGAAAAAGCAGGCTGAGAATGAATAATGAAAAAAGCAAGATAGCCAGACCGATCAGTGAAATCTCATACAAAATACAGGCAAGCACCAGAAATGGAATTGCAAATAGAATGAAGATGTATTCTCTGATTGTTCCGCCCAATATAAACCCGACAAACAGGCTGAGTGGTGACTGAGGACTGAGGCGATGAAAATCGATCATGCCTGTGGCCCGTGTCGTGGAAATCATTATCCCAATTTGCTGAGTACCAACGATCAGCATCAGAAAAACCATACCGCCAAGAATATAACCTGCAGATCGGTCGTATCGCTGGTTCCCGAATTCAAATTCCATCCAGAGCAGTGCTGAACAGATCACAAAGATCATCATCAGCCAAGTGATCAGACTTGATCGCTTGAGCCGAACTCTGGCCTGTTTTAGAATAATTGGATTATCAAAAAAGATAGACCAATCTGGTTTGAAACCTGATTTCTCTTGATTTTTCTGCAAATCTGTTTTTTCGGGTATTGCAATAGACATTTATTTAATTTCCATGAAACGTATGATTTCGATGATTCAAGAGACTTCACGAGCCCCGACTTTGAGAAATAGCTCTTCCAGGCCTTCCCGGCGCGGTGCAAAACTGGCGATTTTGAATCCGGCGGCACAGATCTCGGCAAGCAAATCAGCCGCCTGATCGGGAGTCTGTACGGCTAATTCTGCAGAAACTTCGCCATTTGCAGTGATTTCCGAAACAGATTTAATATTGGCCTGATTTTGAAGCCAAACGGTTAATTCCTCATGGCGATTTAAAACCCGCATTTCAATGGTAAGACCCTTTGAAAATTTGGCCTGCACTTCGTCGATTGTGCCATGCACAACCATTCGGCCCTTTTCCATAATGGCCACACTGGTGCAGAATTCGCTCATTTCGCTTAGGATATGAGAGCTTACAAGCACCGCTTTGCCCTGGGCAGCAAGTGCTCTGATGATCAATTTCAGCTCAATACGAGCGTTAGGATCTAAACCTGAGGCAGGCTCGTCAAGCAGCAGCACGGAGGGGTCCGGTAGCAAAGTCTTTGCAAGTGTCAGACGTTGCCGCATCCCGCGAGATAGTGTGCCGGCTGGAACTTCACTTTTTTCCGTAAGGCTCACCCGGGCCAGTTCTTCGGCGACTCTTTGTTTTCGCACCGATTTGGGAATTTTGTACGCTGCAGCAAATATTTCAAGAAATTCGCGACATTTCAAATCTTCATAAACCGGCGCGAAGTCGGGCATAAAGCCGATGATGCGCTGGGCTGCGTCGGGGTCTTCCCGGGCGTCAATGCCACCCACGCGAATAGTGCCGTATGTCGGCTCCAGAAGCCCGACAATTGCACGCATGGTAGAAGTTTTGCCAGCACCATTAGGGCCGATGAGCCCACAAACATGCCCTGCACCGATGCTGATAGATAGATCTCGAACGGCACAAAAGTCGTCGTAATCAACCCGCAAATCGTTGACTTCAATCATCAATCGGCTTTCTCAAGTTCATGAAACCAGAGCGACCCCGAATTCAAGATCAGGCTATCTCGAATAGAGAAGTGCATAATCACGCCTCTTAGCTATTCGCTCGCCACAATAGATTATTTCATTAAATAACGATTATTTTCAAATATATTTACTAGCTTTGCTGTGATCACCGAAAAGAGAATCCCCACGAATCCGATGAGTAAAAGTGAAAGCAGAACCACAGCAGACAAATGGCTTTCAAGACCGGTGTGCATAAGCCCCCAGAGCCTGATGGAAAAGAGCTCCAGGCCAGGCGGAGCGACAATATTACTGGCGGGCAATTCGGCGAATGACATCGCAAAAATGATGAAGAATGTGGCGGTCAATAGCGGTGCGGAGTCGGGCAGAATCACCCTTTTGATTTTTTTCGGGATGCTAAGCTGTTCCAGGCGAGTTAAGTCGTTAAATGCCTTGGTTCTGAATGCAACACCAGGCCAGATCCAGAACACCGCGACAGGCAGCAATCGAAAAAGCTGGGCTAAAATGACGATCGCTGGGCCGTCATAAATCGGCTGAATTGGCATCCAGACCCATGATATGGATAAACCGGCGACTGGCCCGGGGGTGGCAAGCCCGAGGATGCAGCCGCAGATCAAACAGCGGGCAATAAGGCGAGATCTTACGGCACTTTCAGCCATCAGCCAGGCCATGATCACTGCAATCAGCGCTGTGGATGTGCAGACCAAAGCTGTGTCTGGTAGCGTGT
>JBILGL010000597.1:0-2972 GCA_044351075.1 Isosphaeraceae bacterium
ATTGAATTTCTCGCCTTCTTCACGCTGAACCGACTGGCGCAGGCGATAAAAGGCTGTTCGCCCGACAAAATATGTTGAAAGCTGGGCGCTCGACTGCTTCGATCGAATGATCTTCCCTACGGCTTCGCCTTCCGTCTGAAAGGCCCGGCCCATCAGCAATTCACGGGCTTCTTCATCTGTCATATTGCCACAATGCATCTTGTGGTCGAGAATCGCGTTACAGACAGCTCTCAAATAAAATTTCAACTGATTCAGCCGCAGCGCCAGATCACCGGCACCAAAGCCCTGATCAAGCATCGTCTGCTCGGTATAAACCGCCCAGCCTTCGCTATATGTGCCTGAGCCAAGCACTCGCCTGATGAGCGACGGCACCCGATTGGCATATTCAAGCTGCACATAATGGCCGGGATAGGCTTCGTGGATTGTCAGAATCTGAAGCATCGACGCATTATATTCGCCCAGAAAACTCTCGACCCGGGCAGCTGTCCAGTCAGCCGGCGGCGGGCTGATGGCATATTCGCTGCGGGCCTTGATATCAAGCGGCGGGGCGGGGTTGAGATAAGCGACTGAATTGCCTCGCATAAATTCGGGCATTTCAATAATGGCGCAGCGGTCGGGCTCAGGCAGACGCATGATATCTTTTTCACGAATGAATTTCGTGATTTCACCCACCGTTGCTTTGGCATCGTTGACAAGTGTTTCGGGCTTGCCGTGGCGGCGGGCGGTGGCAGCAAGGGCTTTGGCCACCAGTTCGCGGCGGCCGACTTTATCATCCGGCGGAATGACGATTCCAGGATATTCAGCCGCCCACATCTGGCGAGCAATCACCACCATTTCATTTTCAACTCGGGTGGCTTCGCGCTCAGCTTCGGCCAGCACTTCGTCGGCCGTCATGCCGGCGTCGAGGTCGTAATCAAGCTTCTTTTCGAAAAGGGCGCGACCAACACGCCAATTTTCGCCAGATCGGGGCAGAACCGTATCCTTCAGAAATGCCAGATGCTTTTTCAGGGCTTCAATCACGGGCCCATTGGCCGCAGAGAGTTCTGCGTCGGTCTTCGGCTTGCCAGTCACGAGATAAATTTCGCCTGAATAAAAGTCGATTGCGCCCTGAGTCTGCAAAATTGCGGTCTGCGTTTTGACCTTCGGCGGTGTGGTGATGGTGGCACGAGCCACATCGACGATTGTCGGGATATATTTCATACGCTTCAGCGCATTGGCATAATTCTGATCTTTCGGCAGGGTGGACTGAACCAGCGGCAGATAGACCGACTCGGTCAGGTATTCACCCCAGACGCGAGGATCTTCCTCAAAAGTCTTGAAATTCTCGGTGAGCCAGATGCGTGCCTCAAACGACCTGGCCAGGATTTCATAATCGACCTGAGCCTGCCGTGGCAGTTTTTTGTAATCAACCGCCTGAGCCAGACCGGCCAGTGCGGCCTTGTCCCGATCGAGCCGGGCCTTCCGGGCATTGGCCGAAAGGTCTTCAAGTCGGTCGTCGTAGCGATGATCGCCGAGCCGGGTGGCTGTCATGGGCTCCTCGCGCATGACAGTTTCCAGATAATTTTTATACCACGCTTCGAGTTTGGCTGTTTCGGCATCGGGTGTCTGGGCCGACGCTGCCGTGGACAGAAATGCAATCAGTACAGCCCAGAGAGCGGGCAGGATTCGTCGAGAGAGCATGAATTTCATAAGAGATTCCGGCGGGGGGTATTCTGGTTGACTTTAGCGATTGATTATGCGTCTGCAATGGAGGAGATTTTAATCAAAAGGTTGGGTTGTAAGACAGAACCGGGCGGGAAATTTTGATAAAAATCGGAATGTCCATTGAAATCCATACAATCCTGAAACAAAATATACTATGCATAAACGTGGATCAATATCACGTAAAAGATAAGCGGGTTGAAACCATGGACGATGAGATTCGTTCGACACCTGAGCCCTGGCAGAATCGTATCTCGACCCTGCAATCAGATGAGATTACGGCTGCTGAGGAACGGTTGCTGACCAATCCCGGCCAGGGCCTGATTGAAACCACTTTCAGCCCGTTTCATTGCCTTTATTCTGACGCTCTTCATTTTCATAACGAAGCACGCCTGCGTCTGGCCAGTTCCGAAGGTGAAGCCAGCCGCCTTTCGCGTGCCGCTCTGGTGCTTTATCTGGACAGTGCCAGCGCACTGGTGCATCAGGCAGCCGTTGAGTTGGGTCGCCCTGAATTATGGCCGCTGGTGGCCGACCCCAGCCGCCCGATGCCGCTGGCTGAAGTCTGGCGTGTGCTGCCGGCCATCGTGGGCGAAGGCCCAGCCGGCCCATTTCGCCCTGAGCAGGCCCCGTGGCCTCAATTTACCGAACTTCTGGCCATGCGAATTTCATGGCTTTATCCCGGCCCGGCGGCGAATCGCAAAGCCTATTACAAACAGTCGCATGTGGACGGCTCTTTTGAAGTGCTGGCCCCGCATGAATCACGGGACATGGGCGGCCCCGCACCTGAAACGCTCGTCTGGCCCCGCACTGGTCTGCCGCGTGATCCTTACGCCATTCGCCCGCACCATGTGGACACAGCCCGCAAAGTGCTTGATAATGCGATTGAAGCCCTTGACCGCCGCCTTTTTGGTGCACTGACACGTGACAACCGCCATCGCCGTGAGCCTGTCCGCCGTATGAATTGAAATCAGGGAGGATATCGATTGAATTTTCGGTTGAATTATCTTTTGATTAACAATCAATTGAAATTTTAATTTCTTGGTTTGATTCTTGAGATTTCACAACTCAGAATATTTTTATTCTTTGTAGTTTGTCTGAATTTAATCACTCCGCCAATCAGGCTCGCTCGATTCTCCATGATTTTACGACCCAGCCCAGCCTTTCCGTCCAATTTATGATTGTTATTCTTTTGGTCCACATCATGTTCAACAGCCAGCAGCAGATGCGGCTCTGCCCTCAGCTTGATTTTGATATTCGTCGGCCGTGCATGC
>JBILGL010000598.1:0-2969 GCA_044351075.1 Isosphaeraceae bacterium
TAAACCCCTTATTTTTCCTGGTCTGCTCAATTCAACCATTCCGTATCATTCGATCTGGCAACCGCTTGGGCTACTTGACAAATCCATGGCCAGTCGAAAAAATCATGAGTGGCTTCCGGGAATCGAGGCCACTAGAGGAGACCAACCATATTCCCGATTTTAGGAAATATCTAATCTCTTGCTTTGAAGAGATTTACCTGCGAAGTAAGCGACCTTGTGCAATGATTTTCGCAACTCGGTTTCAAGTTACTTTCGCAGTGTTTCCGAAAAGAAATATGGTGGATTGCGTTTCGAGCGATCGGCAAATGACGACACAATTGGCCCTGAGATTTACCTGATGTTCCAATCGCTTGGAAAACTGGTCGTCAGCCCCAAAGGACTGGGCCTGATCCTGATCTGGATCGTACTCGCAGTCATTATTTTTTCGATCGCCCCATCGATTGAATCGATTCAGCGCGATGATAATGTCGGCTTCTTCCCCAAACACTACCCGACGGTGCTGGGCGATGACCTCCTGCAAAGAGGCTTCGGCAGCGATCGATCCAGCTCTCAGATGGTCGTCGCCGTTGAACGGGCAAACGGCAAACTGACCGAAGATGATCTCAAATTTTCCGATAAAATTTCATCGGCACTGACTAAATTCCGTACTGAGAATCCGAAATGGGGTCTCAAGCCGGTCGTTAATCGCCATACTCCTGTTATCGGCCCTCGACTTCTGGGGCGAGTCGGCTCCGAAGTTAAGCCCGATGCCGAAACGATCCTCATCATTCAGCCCCTTGAATCAACGTTTATAGCTCGTAAGACCCGCCAGGCACTAGACTTGCTGATAGTCTTGGTTGAGCAGGAAAGCAAAACGGCCCCCAGCGGTATCAAGGTCGGCATGACTGGCTCCGCCATGGTCGGCCACGACCTGAACCAGGCCGCCAATAGCAGTATGGACGCCACCACCGTTGCCACCATCGTGCTCGTGCTCGGCATTCTGCTGCTCGTCTATCGCTCGCCTCTGCTGGCTCTGGTGCCACTGCTCACCATCGGCATCTCCGTATTTGTCGCCATTAAAGCCTTGCCACTCCTGACTTACGTTCCCGGGCTCAAGTTTCAGGTCATTAATATCACCAGCGTCTTCGTGGTGGTGGTGCTTTTCGGGGCGGGCACGGATTACTGCCTATTCCTGATTGCACGCTATCGGGAAGAACTTGTGGCCGGTTTTGATCGCCGCACGGCCCTTTCCCGCTCGCTTGAAGCGGTGGGTGCCGCTCTCGTGGCAAGCGCGGGCACCGTGATCTTCGGCCTTGGGCTGCTCTGGTTCTGCAAATTCGCGAAGATCAGCTACATCGGCCCTGCGATATCGTTAAGTCTTGTCTCGGCACTCATTGCAAGCGTGACCATTGCTCCTGTGCTGATGCGATGGATGGGCCGCTGGCTCTTCTGGCCATTTCATGAGCCGGGCCCAGCCGATGCCGAGCCCGACGAAAGCGTCGCCGCTGGCAGGCGCGTTGATCGCTCTGCCGAAAAATCGCTGCACCTCTGGGGCCGCATCTCCAATATCGTTGTGCAGATGCCCTGGCGCGTACAGTTTGTCTGCCTCGGTGCCCTTGCGCCGCTGGCCCTGGTAGGTATGATTGCTGCACCTAACTACAGCCAGCTAGACGACTTATCGCCAAGCCAAAAGTCTGTGATCGGCACCCGGCTGA
The DNA here is from genome assembly GCA_044351075.1 of Isosphaeraceae bacterium. GTDB lineage: Bacteria > Planctomycetota > Planctomycetia > Isosphaerales > Isosphaeraceae > QWQI01. The sequence goes on from JBILGL010000598.1 coordinate 1,695, forward strand.
TCCGCGACTATTTCCCCGTGGGCGAGCTCAGCCCGTCGAGCATCCTGCTGCACCATCCCGACCTCGACTTCCGCTCCAAAGAAGGCCAGATGATGATCTCGCAGCTTTCGCTGCTTCTCCAGACTCATCCCGGCATTGCCGAAGTAAGATCCTCCACCCAGCCGCTGGGCAAAGTGGAAGAAAAGCCGGCGGAAGAAGCCCCTAAACCCAAAGCGGGTGGGCTCTTATCGTCGCTGATGAATAACCTGAACAAGGCCAAGGACAAAACCATTTCAGGCGTGATCGAAAGCCGCCACATCAGCACCCTGCCGACCAAGCCCGAAGACCTTGGCCACATCGCCCGGATTGACCTGGTTTTTAATACGGATCCCTTTGCCACATCAACGGTTGTGAACTTGCAGGATATCCACCGGATGGTGGTCGATGCCGCTCGATCCGGCGGCTTTCTTTATGGCGTTGACAAAGTCGGCATGGCCGGTGCCACGGCCGAGATCGCCGACCTGAAAGATGTCACACTTTCCGACGAACGCTTGATGTATGTGCTTGTCAGCCTAGGTGTTTATGGCATTCTGGTCGTGCTTTTGCGGCAGCCAGTTGTATCGCTTTATCTGGTGGCGACGGTGGTGGTGGGCTACTTGGCGAGCCTTGGGGCAACCGAGCTTGTATTTCGCCTGATGCACGGCGGGCCGACGCCCTGGGGCGGGCTCGACTGGAAAGTCAGCTTCTTTCTATTCGTGATTCTGGTGGCCGTGGGCGAGGACTACAACATCTTCCTCATGTCGCGCGTGGTGGAAGAAAGCCGCGAGCATGGCATTGTCGAGGGCACTCGCCGGGCCGTCACTCACACTGGCGGTATCATCTCAAGCTGTGGCCTGATTATGGCCGGCACGCTGGGCGCAATGCTGCTGGGCGATCTCAACAGCCTCAAGCAGCTCGGTTTTGCAATGGCACTTGGCGTCATTCTCGACACCTTTATCGTCCGGCCAATCCTCGTTCCAAGCTTCCTCGTCATCTGGGGCCGCTTTGTTGAGCGATACCGGGCCCGCCGCCTCATGGTGCCTACTCAGGAAAATGCCCTGCCTCAGCCAGTGACGGAAATGGTCAAGATCAAGATCCCCGGCGTCTCCTCGGCCGGCTATTCCATCTCGCCCTACTGCCCTTACGACGGCGACGAAGCTATCGTCATTTCCTGATTTCAATTGAATAATATATTGTATTTCTTTTAAGGTACGATTTGTCGTGCCACTCTGATGGTATGTCGTAAATTGTGCAATG
>JBILGL010000599.1:0-2963 GCA_044351075.1 Isosphaeraceae bacterium
CCTGGCAATCGCTGGATTTTAAATGACACCTACCGCGATAAAAACAAAATTCAACACCCGCACCTCTTCGATACCCAAACTTCCAAACGCGTGGAACTGGGAGAGATGCTCCTGCCCGACCCCTACGTCACCGGCAGCCGCTTTAACGAATGGCGCGTTGATCTGCATCCCCGATTCAGCCGCGATGGACGCCTCGTGACAATCGACTCGCCCTATACAGGCCAGGGTCGCCAGCTTCACCTGATCGATATCAGCAAGATTGTTACATAGCAATCATCTTTGATTTAATTCTATTTATAGCAATATGTTACGGCATATTTTCGAAAGATTGTTTTAACAATTTATCGAAACTTTCGGCCGCCGAATGAATTTTTATCGCACATAGAAATAGACCGGTGAATCGAGAATCAATTCCGCCTGTAATCGGAGCATTTCAGGAATATTATCCCGGTCTCATGCTATGAATTGACATCAATTCGGCTTGCATAAAGCTATGTCATTTTGAATTGACACGCGCTGGCTGATCATTTTCATGATCGGAAGCAGCCCTGTCTTGCTATATCATCGTTTGCTGATTTCAGAATTCAGCAAATACAAATTGCATTTTGTCTTTTCACAATGGAATGCCTTTTATGAGGCATTTTCCACTGGCCTTTCATTTGGTATTTGACCATGCCCGCATCCAATCATCGTGAATCTCTGCTCGACCTTCTGCGAATCATGGCCTGCCTTATGGTTGTATTTCACCATGCGGCCATTGCATTAATATTCGGCGAAGATGGCGAAGTGGTTACTCCGATACTGGTTCAAATTCAATCGTCGATCATCTGGCTGACATCCATTGGTCAGGGAACTCCCGTTTTCTTCGTGCTGGCTGGATGGCTGGTGATGAATACGCTGGAAAAAACCGACGGATCACGAAACAATATTCTTCATTCATTCACCCGCTGGATGAAACGCATTCTTCCAGCCTATTGGCTGGCACTTGGCCTGATTGCATTATTATTTTTTGCCATGGATCAATATGACCTGAAAACCTATTATTCAGGCGCATATTCAGCCGAATTTAAATCACCTTCGGAACTGACATTCTGGCAATGGGCGGGTAATGTCACACTCACCGAAACCTGGCGAAGCCTTTATACAGCCGATGAACCAATTGTCTTTACGCGATCGGCCTGGGCGCTCTGCTACCATGAACAATTCGTCGCGATTGCATTTCTGATTGCCCTCATTGCCGGTAAAAAATGGCGGCAATTCTTACTCCCGTTCACCTTCCTGATCATCGGCTGGCAAATCATACTTTACGACAGCGGCTCTTTTCATAGAGCAGAGGGCCTTTTCGTCGATCGCTGGTTCTGCTTTGCTGCCGGGATTCTTGCATTTCAGATCAAGCGTGCTCATACCAGCCGATCGATGAAACAATTGTATTTCGTCGTTCTGCTTGCTGGCTTGCTCACAAGCATCAACATCGCTGATACCGAGCTCTTTCTTTCGTCATCAGCGGCAATCCTGATCGTCATGTGCACCGATATTTTTCAACGAAATTGCCCGGATCATATCGCCGAAAAACTGGCAAAAGTCAGCCCCTGGACGTATTTCATTTACCTTGCCCATTTCCCGGCAGTCACCATCTGCAACCGTATCATGGTGGAAGCTGGCATACGCCATTTCTGGGCCCGGTCTTTCCTTCTCCTGCCCGTTTCAACTCTCGTCGGAATTACTGCCGGATTACTCTTTGGTCAATTTGTCAAATGGCTTGAAAGAACCGAAATCCAACCGATCCTTGCCATTTCAGAATGCAAAAGGCTTATCGCGAAATCACATCCGTTGCTGCGGCGAATTTGGCGGGAAGTGGCAGAGCGGCCAATCCTTCTGCCGAGCTGGAATTTATTTCCCAGACCGGGCCAAGCGGGCGATTTTGCCCCCCTTGCATCAGCACGGGTGCAGGCCCTTTCGGATCAGACCCCCTGGCCCACCGCAGCACCATAAGATTCAGCTCGCCCGGCTCAATCGCTTCCGCCGGTATCTGCCAGCGATCATCTGCCTGCTTATTCGCAGCCACTCCATTGCAATAAACGTTGACTTCTGCACTTGCCTGAATTTCAATCGGGCTTTTGGCATCATCAATCGGCACCAGACACCTCGCCCAAAGCGGCCTTCCTGCCGCATCAGCCAGTTCAGGCAGCCAAGCCTTCTGCGGCTCCTGCCATGTCATCGCTTTCCAATCACCCGGCTTCATCAGTGGCGAACGTGGGATTTGAAACTCCTTCGGAATCTCTCTGCCAGCCGCCCAGAATAGCGAATTGACCAGTAATCGTACAAATGACTGATTTTCAAAATCTGCCTTGTGCCCCAGCGATGTGTAAAACGATCGCCCGCCATCTTTTCGTACAAAAGTATAAGCGACAGGCTCAGGCTCCACGCCCTTGGCTTCACCGCTCAAGATCGGCACAGCACCGGCCTGCAGCGGATTCACCCGATAAAGCGAACCACCCTGAGCAAAAGGCAGTTTGACTCCCGTCAGAATTGCATTATCCTTCTGCTTTTCAATTCCCACCACACTCGATTTCAAATCGTTGGCATGATGGTTCGTATAGCTTCCGCCCCACACTTCCGCATCAAGCCCCGGCCAACTCGCCGTACCCGCCGGTGGATTACCCGTTCGTAAATGAAATGCGTGGCTGGCTGTGCGAATGCCCACCACCGGCTTGCCTGATCGCACAAATTGCTGAATCCGCTCAAGTTGATCAGCCTTCAGTGGCCGCCTCCGCACACTGATCACCAGCACATCCGCCTCGTCAATCGCCTCAAGGCCCGGCAAATCCGCCTTATCGGCATCATTTCCATAAATGAAACGCACCGAAAAATCGTGCCCCAGATTTGTCATGGCAAAATAAGTCAGGGTTTTCTCTGTCTCATACTCATCTTCAGCCACCAGAAATGCAATTCGCGGTCGATTG
>JBILGL010000250.1:0-6415 GCA_044351075.1 Isosphaeraceae bacterium
GGTGGCGATTCAGATTTACGGCCATGTGGAATGGGAGATGCGTGAGGCCGCCAGAATCGCGGTTGACCGAGGCGCATCGATCATCGACATCAATATGGGCTGCCCTGTCAAAAAAGTCGTGAAATCGGGTGGAGGCTCTGCACTGCTCTGCGACGTGGATGGAGCAAGCCGTGTGGTTGAGGCCGTCGTGGGGGCCGTCAGCGTGCCGGTGACGGTCAAAATGAGGCTTGGCTGGGACGACGAAACGCCTACAGCCCCAGCTCTCTCGCGCCGTTTTGAATCCATTGGTGTCAAAGCCGTGATTATTCATGGAAGAACTCGCGCTCAAAGCTTTATGGGCAAGGTCAATCTCAGTGGTATTACTAATGTTGTTTCCGCCGTTGAAAAAATTCCGGTTGTCGGCAATGGCGATATTCTGACACTTGCCGATGCCGAGCGGATGTTTCGCGAAACCGGCTGTTCGGCAATCTCCATCGGCCGGGGGGCACTTGGTAATCCTTTTATTTTTCAGCAGTTATGGCGATGGGCCACCGAGGGGACCCCTGGCCCTGCACCTGGTTATCAGGAACGCATCAGCTTGATGGAGCGTCATTTTCATAAGTTGGTCGAGCTTCGCGGCGAACGCACAGCCTGCATGCAGATTCGTAAGTCTCTCGCCTGGTATCAGCACGCCATCCGGGCCCCCAAGCCGCTTTACCATCAGCTCATCAATCTCCCCTCAGTGGCCAGGTTTGATGAAACCGTTGCAGCCATGCGCCAATCAGGTCCGATTGGCCCCCTTCCCAGCCATTTTGAGCCGAAGATCCCCACACCCAAGGGACCCATGGATAAATGGTGATCGCAAATCCAATCAGACGCTATTCATTCAAATAAAATTAATCAACTCGATAGAGTCTTACACCAAGGATGCTCAAATCGTCGAGATAATCAGGATCGTTTTGCAGGCCGACTTGTCGAAATTCTAATATGTTTTCGCCATTTTTTAAGAGGTTGTTGGGAATTTCCAGATAAACACGTGATGGTTTATCGTTTCGATCAATGACAAAATTATTCAGATTGTCGATTTTTTTGCCATTCAGCAAAACTTCTGTGATCAATTCACCTTTTTTCAGGGAATCAACAAACGGCTGGATATTTGTGCCCAACACTTCAAGAATATCCACGGCCAGTCTCGTCTTGTAACGGGCTTCTTCATCTGTTGCTGCAAATGAAATTGTCAGTATTTTGCCTTCAGGCTCATACGGAATGACTTTCATGTCAACTTCATCGCCGAGATGATGCGGACGACTATCAAGCACGCGTAAACCTGAAGCACCAACTGGTTTAATTTCCGTCCATCGATCAGCAGGAATTGAAATGGAATCGCCCTGCGAAAGCCCGAGCAAAAGTTCCTTCTCAGTAATATCAAAAATAACACCCTCCACCGAACTTTCACCAGCAGGGGGCGGGCTGATCAGTCCCATCCTGTTCAGAAAGCTGAGATCAGGCTGATTCCAGATGGAGTTAAAACCATGATTAAAACGTACTCTTGCAACTGGTCCAATGAGCCATTTACCTGCTCCCGAGCTCTTTGAGGGCAATATCGCATGCATCAACCCAGTCGCCAGTGTGTAAGTTTCTGATGCCTTGAATTTCAATTCGCGACGATCCAAATTTAAAATCTCTCCAAACCACTCATGGCCGCCTGAGAGTTGTATCAGATCAATTCCGATCGGTCGCTGGACTGGGGCTGCAAAATCAGCGAATTGAAAAAATCCGATTCCATCCACTCGTAAATCATTGGTATTAGCAGCTGAAATCTCTACCGATTGAATTTCAGATTCGCCGATCCAAACGGATTTCATTTCACTGATAACATTTCCATCAATACAGAATCGAGTTCGCCCGGGCTTCATGTCAACATGCAACCAGTGCCAGCCGGGATTGATTACTCCAGCCTTAGCCCCAACGCCTGTGGGATGATCATAATTCAGCTCATATTTTTGGGCCTTACCATCAATTGTCAACTGAACAGACTTTTTAATCTTCCCTGAATCTCCACTCTCAAATACAGAAGATAAGACGGCACCAGGCTTCGAATCATCTACCCAGAATGCTAATTGAAAAAGAATTCCTTCACGGCCCATTCGCAAAGGGCGGTTCAGCGGAAGTCGCAGCGGCTTTTGTAATGTCAAAACCCGTGAGCCTGCCGGCGAATTGGAGTCGTTAAGAATTGTATTTCCTATTTCATTTTGTTTTTTATCTGTAAGAGACTCAAAGTCTTCGGAAATTAAAGAAATGTAACCGGGATTCATGACCCATGCCGAACCGCTGTCTAGCTTCGTATGAATCTCCGTGCCGAATATTTTCCAACTGACTTCACGATCAGCGCTGATCGATTCAAGTCGGCCGGTCAGCGATTCCTGATAGCTCAGAAGAGCGGTGACAGCTCCAGCAGAAATAAAATTCTGGTTGATTTGCTGAGGTTGTTTAACAGGCGAAATCGACTGCACGTCAACAGGCGAAAGCTCTATTCCCTGCGGGTCTTGCAGTCGCCATTTCTTCTCTTGCCGATTCCACTTCAACGTACCATTTTTCGCATCGGCCAGGCCTGCCCATCGCACCGGCCAGACAACCTCCTGCGCGGTTGCCTGACATGAAAAGACCAGCAAAAGCATGAATTGAAATACAATCACACGACTCGGCAAAATTCGCAATTTCATCCGCTTTTGCACCAGCTCTTTTTGCGATGACATTTCCGCATATTACATTCAGGTTATTCCTGAAATTCAGGGGTTGGGCCGTTTCTGTTTCAGCATCCAGTCGATCAGATTCCTGTCGTTATAGGCTCTGTCCCAACAATTGTGACCCACGCCGCGGTATTCCGTATATTTTACGGCCGCACCGAGGTCAGTCAGTTTGGCAGTCATGGCTCGCATGGATCGAATCGTATCAACCCGGTCCGTATCACCCACAATGGCCCAGAGCGGATAAGACTTCAGGTTCGAAGCTGTTTCAATACGAGCAGGGCTGCAAATTGGTACTACTGCTGAAAATCTACCTTTATTGGCTGCGGCAATCTCCCATGAACCACGACCACCCATTGAGAGGCCGGTCAGGATCGTCCGGTTCGGATCGACTTTGAATTTGGCGGCGACTTCATCGAGTATAGCCAGCGCAGACTGAGCGTCGGCCTTATCCGCCGCCCAGCTTTCTCGTGCCTGTGCAAAGATTACGATTGCAGGGAATTCGGCCTGTCGGGCCAGCACCGCAGGCCCAAGGCCTACCTGTGCCGGCACAATACCGTCCTCACCACGCTCGCCGGAACCATGCAGAAACAGGATCGTCGGCAGGCTCTTGGCCTCAGCATAATTGGCAGGCAAATAGAGCGTATATTTACGTTCGCCAAAGCCAGGGGCTTTCAATGTGCGAAGCTGAAAGCCCGGCTCCTGCTCAGTTTCGGCTGTGCGAACCGCTGGCCGGGGCACTCGCTGAACCATGATATCGCGATAGCGAATTTCAAATGGCCCCTTGCCACTGTGAACCTGTGTAGCGATCTGACCAGTCTGAGCAATGGCCGGATCCGTTTCCCGATAATTTACCGACACGCCACCGTTCAGAAAGAGTGTGATCTGCGAGCCAAGACAACGAATCGAATAGCTGTTCCAGCCATCGGTTCGCACTCGTTTCATAACGTTTTCATTGGCCTGGGCCAGCACTTTATTCCGGCGTGATTCGTCATACAGGCATCCCCAGTATTTTTCGCCAATATCGGCCTGATAACCAACCATCTCATGGGCTATCGGCTCCGTTGCACGCTGGCTACGAAACTGCATACCGCTATTTCCTTTACCATCCTTGAGCCGAAACGAGAACTTCAGAACGAAATCCTGAAATGATTCGTTCGTTGCCAGAAAATTATTCTTGGCGAGGCCAGTTTCAGTGGAACCCACAAGTTCACCGCTTTCGGCTTTCCAGACGAGTAAATCGCCATTCCAGCCATTTAAATCAGTGCCGTTAAATAGTGGCTGAAAGCCGGCCAGCTCAGGGGCTGGCTCAAGATTTTCCAGTTGACGAAGCCACCAGAGAATTATCGTTGCCGTGTAAGTACTGCCCAAATCCCCATTCCCACCGGGCTGGGCGGAATAAAGGCCCGAATCGGTTCGGCGAGCCGCGATGAATGCACGCAGCGGCGGCACATTCGGCAGCTCTTTCAGCATAAACATCGCTCGCATAATGCGATAGCACGAACCCAGGTCGCTCTTATCGCCGGCTTTGTTCGTCCAGCCACCATCAGGTTTCTGCGACTGCCGAATGAGATTTGCAGCTAAAATTCGTCGCGCGTCATGTACTGGCAGCCCCATCCGAAGAAATGCGGCGATCGTTCCACCGGTCATAAAGGCCGCGTTGTCGCCCTTGCCAAAAGTGCCGTCGCTGTTGGCCATCGCTTCAAATTGTTTGGACCATTTTTCGAAAATCGGCGAATCTTTCACACCCACTGCCTCATGGGCGGCAATAGCCATTCGCACATCTTCATATTCTTTGGAATTTTCGGCCAGAAACTTCAGTGCAGCCGGCACTTCGGTGCCGTGTTCCATTTGCAGGTCGCCCCAGGCCAGCATGGCAATGCAAGTCGTGCGCATGTCGCCCTTTCCGCCGGGTCGCTGTGCAAATGTTCCAGTACCGTTTTCACCGGGAATGAAACAAGACCGAACAAATTTTGTGGCCTTGACCGGGTCAGGAATCGACCCACCAACGTGCTTCAGCACACGAATCGCAGAATTTGTTGCCCCGAGACTTGAAACCCCACCCTTAACATCTGAAAAACCTCCGTCCGGGTTTTGCAGAGCAGCCACTGTCTCGGCCGTTTTGGCATATTGAGCTGAAACAGTCTGGGCATCTTGCCCATAAAGCTGGATTGAGAAGAAACTTGCGAGCATTATCGCTGGCAGAACGGATAACCGGTTCATGCGCAGATGACTCCAAAGGCTTGCACACCAACAAATCGGTGAAGGTTGATGTAAAATGATCCGGTCGTGGCAAATGGTTCACATATGTTCCCCAGTTTGTTGATCAAGTGCAACAGCATAGCCACTTTTTTTGATTATTTTTAATAAAAAAAGGAGCCTGAATACAGGCCCCGGTTCTGGTTTGTCAGTGAAAATTGGTTCGGTCAATCCTGCGAAGAAACTGGGACATCGACCCATTGCGGGCTCACGCCAGCGGCTGGCAGCTCATAAAACACCTGTGGCGGATTCGTGCCTGGCACTACCCAATACTTCGCCCCAGCTGGAACTCTTGCCGTAAAACTGTTCTGCGTGCCAGCATAAGCAGAGGCATTGACTGAATCATCGGTTTTTGGTTTGTCGGCAATGCTCGCCGGGGCTTCCGTTTTTTGGCTTTCATCAGCGGCAGGCTTGCCCAGGTCCTGCATCAGGGCATCGGCATCAACCACAAACTGGAACCAGCCTAGTTTGCCCAGCGGCGAAACCTTCACAACCTTAACCTTATCGCCGAAACGAAGGGCGTCCAGTGGGAGGTCAAGCGGTCGGGAGGCGAGAAAACCAGTAGCCGCAGCCAACACCGTTGCCTTGCGGAAGGCGGAAAGCTCAGTCGGTTCTTTACCGGCCTCGCTGTAGGCATAAATCTTGGAACGCGGGTCGAGCTGGAAAGAGTGCACTTTGAGGGCGAGCCTTTCCGGCTGATTGCCCGAGGCGGGCAGGTTGATAATCTCCATATCAAGCTCGGCACCCGGCGAATCAATCCGGATTGCACCGCCCATTCGGCCTTCACTGAAGAGAGTCAGAGCCGGGGCGGCAATGTCCATCTTGAAAGCCTTAAAGATCATAATCAGATGGCCTTTGCTGTCCATCGTGAAATGTGGCACCAGCTTCTGCTCGCTGATGGTGATCGCCCCAAAAGGTGCACCGGGTGCAAGTTTTGCGCTCTTCGGTTCGCGGGTGATCCGTAGACTTTCACCCACAGCCAGGTGCAGAAGTTCTTGCCCTGACTGAATTTCAATCTCAAGGGCGCCATCCCCATCGTTGTCTGGCAGGAAAGCAATGGTAGCTTTTCCGCGCTGGGAGAGCTCCTCAAAAAAATTTGCCGCTAAATTTTCCATCACGTTCGGCACATGCAGAGCGGCCGTGACATAACGTTCATCCACGGGGTCGAGCGGCGGCGGTACATCCAGCGGCCCTATCGACCGAATTCCTGCAACTTCATAGAACAGGCGAGCTTCCGCATGAATGTGAGTCGGTTCGGTACGGGTTTTGATCCGTTCGGCCACGATCTTGTCAAAATTGAGCGTATCCTCTGACCGAGCATAAGCTTTCAGCGTATTATTGAGCTCTGCTGCGGCTTCGTTGGCCCGCAGCTGGCCGAGTTCTTTTGAGTTGATCTCAGTCTCAGACTGAATCTGCCCAATTGAACGATT
>JBILGL010000511.1:0-3597 GCA_044351075.1 Isosphaeraceae bacterium
TCGTTCACGATTCGCTGCTGATTCATGCCGGCAAGCCCCATGACCATGCGTGTCAGGCCGCCACCCTGGCGTGGGGCGATGGAAAGCTGTGGCTGTACGTTGTTTTCATAGGATGGGCTCATGCTAACACCCGTCGGCCGCACGGCAAACGACATGGTTAGAATACTGTCGTTCTGGATCGTGTTGCCAAGGGCATAGGCTCTAGTCAGGATTCGGCCCCCCTGATTCGACTGGACCTGCGATTCAAAATCGGTCACAGGAGTGCGTGAAGTCATCGACTGGCGAATGTAAAATGCAATGGCATCAGTACTTGGAATCAGGCCGAAGCCCTGCCTGTCGCCGGGGCTGACATAGCTCACTCGCCCTTTGTATTCTACAGCTTCGTTGTTCACAATACCTCTGTCCAGCAGTGGAGCAAGCCCCTGAGCTGATACTGTGAAAAGAAGGTTGGGCGACTCCCAGCGCGACTCAATCGTGCTGATAATCTCGCGGGCATCGGGCCAATTCAGTTCGGCCAGTTTCTTTTCCAGACGACCTACCAGATCACGTACTTTTTCACGTGCATCGAACCGAAGGCCCACCTTATCCGCTGCCTCATACTGTTCAAGTGAATCGACAAGTGGAACAACAATCTGCTCATAAACAGCTTTATGCTCAGGGGTTATGTGAGCATCACCACGGTTGATCGAGTCGCGTGCTGAAATTGCATACTGCAATGCCTTGAGGCGAGGGGCAACCCACTGAGACAGACTCTTTCCAACATCAGCAGCAGCTGGTAGTTGAGAGCCTTTTTCCAGCCATTCGCCAGCCTGTTTTTCAAGTGCTTGATAAGCCAAAAGGCGTTGATCAAAATCGGTGGTGGCAACCAGCTTTTTTAAGTCAGTTTTGAGGGTTTCTGAAGATTTTTTAAGCTCGACAGAGGCAGTTGAAGAGAGCGAGTCGAGGTGATCAATCACAGACCGATAGGTAGGTGCAGTGTTCGCTGAAAATGCGGGCTGCGGGCTACTTAACATTAAAATTAGTGAGAACATAAGAATGAGTGAACGCGTTGGCTTCATGCGTGTCGTCCTGCTTGGTCTTGGGCTCATATGATTCCGGTCGATCCATCAATTGGTTGCCGGTACGGGAAATTGTATCATAATTCTCGTTTTGGTCGAGAGCTATTTTGACGATATTTGTTCGCCCGTTCCGGAAAAGTAATGTCAAGACATCATCTTTTCGAATCGGTTGACAGTAGTCAAGCGCCTTGATGCAAGTTATCCATCTGGGGCAAACTGATCCCAATCCCGCGGATTGTCCAGATCGCACGAAATCTGCGAATTATGCCAGTTAAATTCCAATCGCCCAATTTCCGGGTCTTTCCAAAGTGACTTAAGCCCTTCTGAATTCCGTGCTAACGAATCTTTATCCAGCAATTTCAAATGAATCGCAACAGGATGAATCCCCCGTCCTTCCGGAGTTATTCCGCGCACCAGCGGCTGAGGGGTTGAACTAGAAATTTCGATCAATTTTTTGACAAAACTGGCGGAAATTCCCGGCAAATCGGCAGGTGTAATCAGCAAATGGTTCATGACCCAATCAGCGATTTTCCGGCTCTGTTTCAGCACTTCCGTTCCGGCCAGGATACTGTCAATCATCTCGATTGGTGCAGGTGATTTATGAATCACGAGTGCTCCGGCATTGGCCGCCAGTTCACCGATCTTTTTGTACGGTTCTTCGTTCGCCGGACCAGTGACCACCAGAACCGGGGCTGCTCCACCATTGAGTAATTCGCCCACAACATGCTCAATCAGCGTGATTGATTTATCCGGCAGCGGCACGAGCAGCTTGGGTGAGCCATAACGGCGACTCTGGCCGGCCGCTGCAATAATCGCCGGAAGTGTTTGTATCGCTTGGGCTTCTGCTTCGTTAAACGCAGTCATGAAGCGACTTCGGCACGGGTGTGTTCCGGGGTCGGCTCGCCGGGACGAAGGTGGGCGGAAGGGCCTGCCAGACGACGAGCCTCACTCTCCCCAAGATTTCGCCAGGCAATCAGTTCGGCAACGACACTCACAGCAATTTCATCCACCGATTGCGACCCGATTGGCAGACCAATCGGTGCCCGAACACGGCTCAGGGCCGACTCGGAAACGCCCTCTTCCTGTAAGGCCTCGACGATCATTTTGATCTTGCGGCGGCTGCCGATCAAACCGACATAAGCGGCGGGCGTATCTGCAAGCAGACCAAGAGCTTCCTGATCGTGCCCGTGGCCTCTTGTGACGATCAGCGCATAGGTTCTGGCCGAGATTTCAATGTGCCTGAGCGTCTCTTCAAAAGACCCGACGTGAATCGAGTAGGCTGCTGGAAATCGCTCCCGATTGGCAAATTCTGAGCGGTCATCCACCACGATCACATCGAAACCAGTTCGCGCCGCCAGTTCTCCTACTGCCTGACCAACATGCCCAGCCCCAACGATGACCAACTGCACTCGTGCAGGCCACTGAATGATTGATAAACCCTTGGATGAGAGAGGTTTCTGAGTTGTAACAGACGAGTCGGCAATGAATCTTATCAGCGATGGATCCGCATTGTTCGGCCAGCTCGCTGCCGCCTGCCCAAGGTGATCAACCAAAACACGCAAGCCCGTCTCAGCGGCCCATGGATTTGAAGCGTCGTGAACGATCGCTTCACGAAAGCCAAATCCGCTTTGGTCGAGTGTGACCCAGCGTTCGCAATATTGCGCAAGTGATTGATCAGCAATATTCTGCGATGAAATAACCATGCGGCCGCCGCAGATCAGACCATCGGCCCAGGCATAGTCATGATCGAGCACAAAAGTGTTGATCCGCGTTTGCCCAGGTTCAAGCCGGATCAGGCTTTGTTGCTTGACTTCATTCTCCACGCAGCCCCCGCCCAGCGTGCCCCATTGTCGCCCGTCGGGGGCAATCATCATGCAGGCCCCGGCTTTTTGCGGGGTTGAGCCTCGGGTTTCAACGACCTGACACAAAATTCGCGGCAAGCCCTGATTCAGGTCGGCCGCCAGCTGCGCCATCAGTTCGCTATTGGTCATCTTCAGCCTGAACACCTTGTGATTCTGATTTTTAGTCAGTTTATCACAACCGCCGTCAACCACGCAGCAAAATTGATCGAAGTGCCATGTGGCTGACTAATAATCCGCAGCAAGAATTCTTCTGAAAATACGTTAAATCATTTCAGGAAATCCACATGCAGCCATCCGACCCTGGCGAAGGGTCGATGCGCATTGTTTGTCCGTTCCTGCCGGAAAGATCCTGACGAAAAAGCCGCTGGCTCTGCGATTTCTGCTGCTCCATCTCATTCATTCGGCTGGCCATCATCCGGAGGCCCGATTCCGCCAGTTTGAGGGCATTTAAAGTCATTTCATCGCGCTGTTTAAGCGATGCCAGAAGACGCTCCCACTCCGTTCGTTCGGTCGCTGGCAATTGCGCTGCCCGACTTTTTATCTGATTCCATAAGTCGTAATCAGTACAGATATTACAATCGCAATTCGACTCTTGATGGCTCATCGATCAGGTGTTCCGAATTCAACAGGTGACTACTCAGGGATGGGGAGAGCAGCACTCAGCAAAAACCATTTCG
>JBILGL010000600.1:0-2954 GCA_044351075.1 Isosphaeraceae bacterium
TTTCGACAAGGTGCCCAAGCACCTGATCGTCGTGGGTGGCGGCTATATCGGGCTTGAGCTTGGCTCTGTCTGGAGAAGGCTTGGGGCGAAGGTAACGGTCGTTGAATTTCTCGACCGGCTCGTCCCTTTTGTTGATCATGAAGTCGGTGATTTCCTCAAAAAATCGCTGATTGCCCAAGGCCTTGAGTTCCACTTCGAAACCAAGGTAACGGGCGGTAAAGTCTCTAAGGACAAAGTTACCGTCACAGCGGAAACAAAGACTGGCCCCGTCACTTTCGAAGGCGATAAGGTGCTGGTCTCTGTGGGCCGACGGGCTTACACCGATGGCCTGGGGCTCACGGAAGTGGGAATCACGCTGGCTGATCGTACGGGTAAAATACCTGTTGACAAGCACTTCCGCACTGTCGTCCCAACCATTTCGGCCATTGGCGACGTGATTGAAGGCCCCATGCTCGCCCACAAGGCTGAGGAAGAGGGCGTGGCCATCGCCGAAATCCTGGCCGGCAAGCCGGGGCATGTCAATTATGACACAATCCCAAGCGTGATTTACACCTGGCCTGAGATGGCCTCTGTCGGACTGACGGAAGAACAGGCCCAGAAGCGGGGCCTGACTTATCAGACCGGCAAATTTCTCTTCAAAGCCAACGGCCGGGCCCGGGCCATGGACGAAACCGAAGGCTTTGTCAAAATTCTTGCCGAAGCCAAGACGGACCGTGTGCTGGGCGTGCACATCATCGGCCCAAGGGCGTCGGACATGATCGCCGAAGCCGTTGCCGTGATGGAATTTGGCGGATCAGCCGAAGACATTGCCCGCACCTGCCATGCCCACCCGACTCTCTCAGAAGCGGTGAAAGAAGCCGCGCTGGGGGTTGATAAACGCGTGATTCATTCGTGATCCCCAATCAAATCTGAAGGAGAAGCCTGTTGAATTCGAAATCAACAAGCTTCTCACCCCTTCCTTCTAAGAGGCAATCGATTTGTCTTACAGAGAAATTAGTTGCTCTGATTGCAACATTGCCATGCAGGAGGGGTTCATGATTGACCAAGCGCATGGTGGCCAAATGACTCAATCGATTTGGCATCCAGGGCCCGTCGAGCAAAAAACCATACTAGGGCTCGATGTCGGCATCAGAACGAGTCGCAAGGAATTTCTGAGCGTTGTCAGCTATCGTTGCCCCCGTTGCGGGCTCTTACGAAACTACGCCAAGGAACGCCATGAATGAACTGAAATTGATCCAAACCATGCCGGCAGGTCGATCAATATCACATTATTTCTTCGACTTTTATGATATTCGCCACGACCACCGGTTTGTATGACTCTGACGATCGGTTAAGTTTCGTTTAAAAATTACATGTAACCAATGAGCAGAAACTCCCTTTTTTGTCAGATTCTTTTTCGGCATCCCGATCGATTTCTCTAAGTTATTCGATTTTAAAACTTTAGACCCATCAATACAAAAACCTTTATGAAGTTATCATATGAAATGTTGATAAAATGTCATAAAGAGATTGCCTTTGTTCAAAACGAAACATAGATTACGTAAGAGAACTCATCTTGTGACTCAGATTTTCGAGATTTTTCGAAATTTCCCCAAGCTCCTGGTAGCCATAGCCTTGGGTGCTTTCGAAAGTATGTCCAACTCATAAATCAACTTGATGTGATGAAGGAAGCATCAAAAGATTGCTCTCAGGAAAGACGCAATGAGATCTGCATTTCTATCTGATCCAAACTCCAGCCGGCACTTGTTTATTTCGGATAAGACCATGCCAAATCAGCACATCCATGCCAGTTGCGGCTCACCTTTAGAGGGTGATGTCAATCCAACCAGTTATTTTGTGACAGTGCCGCGTCGTGGTCTGCCTGAATGGTTCTTCCCAGTGAAGATGCAAGTTGTCGCCTACATCTGCCCCAAATGTCATCAACTCCATTTCTATTCTGAAAATCAACAGCAGGCCAATGGGTGATTCAAACGCTTAATCAAAAGACACACTGACGTTAAGATTCAGAACAATAAGAGATAAGAGCCGGCTGGACGATCAGCCAGTCAAAATTGATTCACCAAGGCTGTTTAATAATTAATAAAATCGCAGAAAGCCGGCTGCAAAAATCATGGTTTCTGTTTGGCTTCAGGCTTAGCTTCCACAGGGCTCAGGTGCATCCAGACCCAGGTGCCCATTGCGGGCACATTGGAGGTATAGGCTTCAAACTGACGTTCAGCGTCTGAGGCCGAGCTGGGCACGGGCAGGTCGAGAATGGCTGAAGCAAAATTGGCCACGGTGAAATAGTCGCCCTCGGTGGCGGCATAAAACGGTTTCTTTGTGCGCGGGTCTTCCACAATGAGGCTGCCACCAAAGACCCAGTCGATCTCGATGGGTTTATTGGTTTTGAAATTACGCACCCAGTTGCGGGCTTCGGCGGTTTGATTTCTTTTCATTTCGTCCGTCCATTTGAGCTGAATGCGGATTTTCGAACCGGCGGGCGGCTCAAATTTGGGCTGAAAGCGGACGGGATGATCGGGCACCGCTTTCGTCAGTAGCAGCCCGGCATGAATGGCGCGGGCCTCGGCCGAAGTCGCCAATATCGATTCATGCTCTTTGGTGCCTTTCAGGCAGAGCAGGTGCTCCAGCGGGCCTTCGCGTAAAACAATCTGGGCAAGAATCACCAGCTCACGGCGGGCAGGATCAAACCAAAGATCTTTGCCTATGGCTTTCCAGGCCTTGTCGGGCTCTGGCGGTGGCGGGTCCTTGGGCTTGTTTTCCTGGGAGTAGAGTGCTGTTGTACTGGCCAGAAGCAGGAGGGCAAAGCAGAGAATTTTCGTCGTTTGCACGGTTTTCATTAGCAGCATCTACCTTTTAATAAAGTCTGGTTTTGCTCTGCGTTGATGATCTGTTTCGAATCTGTGAGGCAATCAGGCGTTCTTTATTATATCAGTTTCAACTCGGCTGATAAAAAC
>JBILGL010000109.1:0-10016 GCA_044351075.1 Isosphaeraceae bacterium
AAACAATAATTGTGATTGTGACAGACGAGGTCGGCGATGATGAAACCAATCTGGAAGACGCTATTGGGATTGCCAACCGCAATAAAACGCCTGTTTATGTGATGGGTTCACCAGCACTATTCGGCAAAGTGATGGGCCGCATGGATTTCCGAGACCCGAAGACTGGGGCAATTTATCCAGGGCTGGAAGTCAGGCAGGGGCCGGAGAGTGTTATGCCAGAGCAGATTCAAATACCATTCTGGTATCCACAGCAAAATCCCGGCCAGCCAATGAGTTCGGGCTTTGGTCCCTATGCATTAAGCCGTCTATCGGCCCAGACTGGTGGGATTTATTTCATCAGTCGTGATGTGGCAGGTTGGCGCGAATTTCGTGGCGATCATCTGCGGGAATATCGTCCGGAACTTGGCACTCGTGCCGATTACGAGAAGGGGCTGGCGCAGTGGCCACTGAGACGTTCACTGGTGCAGGCTTCAGCAGCTACAGACCGAACAACGCAAGGTGCACCCGGGCTCGTTTTCCCTCCCGTTGAAGATGAAAATTTCAACAGAACAATGCTCCAGCAACAAAGCCAGGCGGCCCAGTGGCTTTATCTCGTTGAGTCAGCATTGGTACCGATTGAGAAAGCTGCTGCATCACGCGAACGCGAACCATCGCGCCGCTGGCGGGCTCATTATGATTTGATGAGAGGGCGATTGCTTGCACTTCGGGTGCGTTGTGTCGAATATAATTCCGCTTGTGCCAAGATTCGCAAAGAAATGCCAAAATTTGCCAATACAGGATCTAATGCCTGGCGGCTCGAACCTTCGGCTGAAATTGTCTCAGGTGAAAAAGCTAAATCTGCAGCTGGCGAGGCTGAAAAATATCTGAAAAAAGTTGTTGAAGAGCATCCAAATACACCTTGGGCAGATCTTGCCAGTCGCGAACTTTCTGCTCCGTTTGGCTTTAAGTGGGTTGAATATACATTGCCGCCACCACCACGTGCGATGCCGGCTACCAATGCCGCTCGACGACCGCAAACCAAAAGCCAGCCAACGGCTGCTCCACCCAAATTATGAGTCTGTTTATGAAGATTCCAGAGAAAATGAGGAAAAAAGAGGACGGATGTTGCTTAAAATCGGCAATATTTTGCCTGCAAACCCTTTTCTTTGCACACTTATGGGCCTTACAATTTAACTATAAACTCCGTTCTGGATTTGCCTTCTCCAGCTAATCAAGAGTGTCACAAAATAGTAGTCATTCAGCGTATGCACGATTCTCAGGAGATGTAATGACTGAGGATGATGGAAAAAAGCCTGATGACCGGAATTTCAAACCACGCCAGCGTGCTGGGAAAAGTCATGACCCGATTCTGCGCCAACAGGCCTCGGGCATTAAATCAACGCTGAAGGTCATGCCGGCTTGGTTAGTTAGTGCGGTCGTTCATGTTTTGACACTTGGATTATTAACTCTGGCTACTTTTGCCACATCAACACCGACGGAGAAAAAATCATCGTTCGACGCTTCACCTTACGATACCAAGGTTGCCCCCGAAGAAGTGGTACAAATGCTGACCGACCCTTCGGACGACCCGACACGAACTCTCTCTTCAGCAGCCAATGCCAGCGATTTGGCAGCCGCTGAAGCACCATCACCAACTCCTGCAGTTTCCGAGACCGGTAAATACAGTCGGCCTGAGGATCTAACGGTTGATGTGGTCGTGCCAAAGATCACAACGAACTTTGTGATGCCGATGGCATCGAAATTATTAGTCGGACAGTCGGGTTTCAAGGGTGATGTTCAGCCAGCGAGTGAAGTGGGTGAAGCTCTCGACCAGATTTCACGAGAGATTCTTGTTCAACTGGGGCGGCAGCGGGTAGTTGTGGCCTGGCTTTTTGATGAATCGGAATCCATGCGTGACGACCAACAGGCGATATTGGCGAAATTTGATCGGATCATGGCGGAATTGACTGACCGAGTCGATGAAACCACACAGCAGCGTGATAAGAATCTGGCCGGAAATGATAAGGCAGAAATTGACCCACGAAAAAAAAATCCACGCCGAAAGTCGCAACAGAACGCAGAGCCACTCAGGCACATCATCATTGGATTTGGTGATCAGTTTGATCTAATGCAGGAAGCGACATCTGACCGGAAAAAGATTTCAGATGCTGTCAATAAGCTGCGAGTTGATACAACCGGCACCGAGAACACGATGGGAGCCATCGGCCAAACTTTACGCCGATATGGCTCGCTCAGCACGAATGAACAGATGTTGATGATTGTGTTGGTGACCGATGAATCAGCCGATGACTTTGCCAGTGGCGAGGAAGTCATGTCGGCATGCAAGCAGCTCAGGGTTCCCGTTTTCGTGATCGGTCGCCAGGCGATGTTCGGCACGGATCGCCTGCAGTATCGCTGGGTAGATCCACAGACTAAAGATGTTTACTGGACATCGATTCGCCGCGGCCCGGAATCAGCAATGGCTGAAGCCTTACAATGGGATGGGCTGCATCCTCGCCGGGAAGACCAACCTTCAGGCTTTGCACCTTACGACCTTGCACGTCTGACCAAAGAGACAGGCGGCCGCTATTTCCTTCTGCCAACGGCTGAGAACGAAAGAGTTCGGCAAATCGAGAAAGCTTATAATTACAATGACATACGCGAACTTTCGCCAGATTATGAGGGTAGATCCGCTTATATCAGGCGTCTTAATGGCTCTCGACTCCGAACCGCTATTGCTCAGATAATTGAGCAAACCCGTAATTTTGGGATGCGCGAAGAATTTCCGATCAACCCCGCTGAAGCGATGCCGGCGATCGTTGATAGTGCCATGCAAGCTCGGCAAAGGCTGGCTGTTATTGCTAACGTCGAAAAACAGTTAAAAGCACTAGAACGTGATCGCGATCGTGACCCGGAACGTCGCTGGCAGGCAAATTATGATCTGATGCTTGCACAACTTGTTTATTCTCAAGTCAAGCTCACAGAATATATCGCACTGATGGAATCATGGGCGAAGGAAATTCAATCAGGCAAACCACCTGTTCCACAAAATAAACCAGGTCCTGACAAAATTGTTTCTTTCACCATCGGGCATCGTCCAAAACGAATCGCGCCTGCTCAGCTTACGGATGCAAAAATTGAAGAGGCTAAAAAACTCTTTACAAAAGTCCAGGAACTTTATCCTAATACCCCTTGGGCTGATCTTTCACGTGATCTTCAAGCTCGGGGGTTTTCCGTAGGCCGAGGCGAATGGGCAAGGAGCCCACTTTATCAGGATCGGTCCAAACTTGTTCCAAAATTCTAATTTTTCCGAGTGACTAACCGCCCATTATTCTGCGGTCTCAAGCAGCTTTTGCACATGTCTGGCCAATATATCCGTTTCGATATTCACTTTTTCACCTACATGACGAGTACCTAGTGTCGTAACGGCAAGAGTGTGCGGAATCAGCATATTCGAAAACCAGTCGGGACCAACATCGACGAGAGTAAGGCTTACTCCATCAACCGCAATTGAGCCTTTGGGCACCATTAACCGCGTCCATTCACGGGAAATCGAGAATCTCAGAAAAGCCCACGGACCTTCCGGGCGATGTTCAACCAGTTCGGCGGTGGTGTCGATATGGCCCTGAACTATATGGCCGCCGAGGCGGTCAGACAAACGCATGGCACGCTCGAGATTCACGCGTGAACCGATACGTAACTGGCCGATGTTCGTTCGTTTGAGCGTTTCAGGGCCAGCCTGAAATGTCATTCTTCCGGCTTTGTGTTCAATCACCGTCAGACAACAACCATTGACAGCAATGCTTTCACCCGTCTGAAAGGGGCCTTCCAAAGCTTCATCAAAGTCGGGCCACTCTACTTCAAGCCGCTTTCCGCCAGGTTCATCCGAAAGCTCAACTACCTGACCAAGTACCTGAACCAAACCTGTAAACATAGTCTCTGCACTCGATTTCTGAAATATTCTGATTTCTTGTAAACTTCAAGGGTTGGGTACTTTTTTTGGCTCTTGAGTATTTTTTTCAGCCGTTGGTTTAGTTTCGATTGAGGGCTTGTTTGATTCAGGCAACGGGTTGGTTTTTGCTTTTGTGGGCTCGGCGGGTTTTGCTTTTTCGTCGGCAGCCGGTATTTTTGTTTCTGGTTTCGGTTTGGCTTCTTCTTTTTTCGCTTCTACCGCAGCTTTGGTTGCAGCAATCGCAGCTGCACTTCGTGAAACGCTTTCAACCAGGCCATAAGTAACTGGTGTCAGATTATAACGTGGCTCCCAATCCGTCTTCTGAAATTCCACCGTTTGTTCCAGAAATCGATTGATCTTTTCCAAGAGCTTCGGCTCAAATCGTAAAAGCCTTGCTCCGTGTAGATTTGTATCAAGCTCTTCTACCTTACTCAGGCGACTCTCGCGACGCTCGACTATCGGCTTAATCAACTTTAACGTTTCGGCTGAGGCTTGGTCTTTCTTGCCACCCATTGCCAGAATCGGCACTGGCGAACCACCCGCATAAGTTTTCAGTTCCGATATTGTTCGGACCTGATGCCAGTTTGCCACCGGTGAGAGCATGATGAAGGCCGAAATGTCTGAGGGGCGGCCTGTGGCCGTATCTCTTGCCCCCGATGCAATTTCAAGCCCGGCATTTTTCGTACGGGGGTCAACTCGATTCGAGCGTGTGCCTGGTGGCCCAGAGACAATCTCTTTCATCCATTCAAGAAATACATTTGCGCCTTCACCCAGCGTCAGCACAGTTAATTTACCCAGGTTAAACTCCAGACGATTATGCCGATCGATCATGAATTGATACGCCAGTCTCAAATCATTCACCGCTAGATTAAGTTGTGCTGCTGCAGATGGCTGGCTACCACCGGCTGCTTTGGCCTGTTCAGACTTTGATACAGCGGCGTTACGTTTGGACGGATCGCCAAGCCCACCCACATCAAGTGTTACAACTGCGAAACCATCTCTCTGAAGCTCAGCAGCTAAGCCATTCGGATCTTTCAGTTCTTCAATCTTGTCCGAAAAATCACGACTCGATCGATCTTTCTCGTGAATGAGCAGTATCACGGGTGGATTCTCACCCGGCAACGCCGGATAATAGTTTAGACCAAGAAAAGTACGGTCGCCTCGAGCCACTGTAATGCGATAATATTGTGTTTCTCTTACATTTTTCAGAGAAGGTCGCGAGGATTCATTTTTGTTCGCTACATCCTTACGAATCGCCGCTGCCGGAGCACCACCAATACCCAGTCCACCTCGAGATCGTTTTATGTTAGTCATGCCACGTTTGGCTTGAGTTGGCCCTTTGGTAGCTGGCCCGGGTTCTGCTTTGGGAATACCCTGCTGCGGCCCGGCCATAATTGGTTCTGTGACTGCAAGAAGCAAAAGCGATAGGCTAAGGGAGAAAAATCCGGCAAATACAGAGCGAAGATCTTTCAGTTGATTCATCCGGGCACGCTCCTTCAAATGCCTCTGCTACATCTCGCAGCGATTATTACTTGTAACAATTTATTTTAAAGGACTTTCAAAAACGGAAAAGTGGAATATCATAAGTTCCCGTTTTTTTCAGACAAAAAAATTCATCTTCGATCAATTTTATGAGAATTCAATGGAGATATCAGGTAACCAAATTTTAGATCCTTCCCTGTTGGCTGAGAAATTCCCAGGCAATCGAGTTGAAATCAATGCCCGTTGCCTGCCTGCCGGTAAATGGTGCGAAAAAGTGCTTCTTCATGCAAGCGGGCCAGCAATGGCCACCGCCTTCGATGCGAATGAGAGCCAAATCTGCCAAAGCCATCGGTCTTTTCCAGTCATACCGCAGTATTCTGGATTGACGATCAGTTGTCTCATATTCCCATGTAGTTGGCTCAAACTGAGCTTGATTGACGCAACGTAATTGCCCAACGGTTGAATCAACATCCTGAAATTTGAGGAATTTTGGTGTTGTCTTGCCAGGGCCAGTCCATGGTGTGATCGGGTCTTTTGTTCCATGCACAATCATAGTCGGTATCGGGCTCATATTTTCATCAATAGCGCCTGCCGGAGTTCCGCTGACACAGACGATACCTGCAAGAAGGCCTGGTAATCTTTGCACTATCTGATAAATCATCATCGCCCCGTTCGACATACCAAGTGCGTAAATCCGACTATTATCGATTAAGTTCGCGGATTTGATTTGATCAACAACTGTCGAAATATAGACAACATCGTCCGGATCGTTCGCGTCATCACGCAAGCCAGCATTAAAGCTTCGATACATGCCAAAACCAAGCCCCAGAGGCATTACCAGCAGAAAACGTCCTAACTCTGACATATGTTTAAGATTTGCGTATCTCTCAAATTTTTTATGCGGGTACAAAAATGGATGTAATGCCAGTAAGAGAGGCCATTGTTGCCCAACATGGCAACATGTTGGTCGATAAAAAAGATAATTGCGGCGAAGCCCATCAACAAAAAGATCTATCGAGGTCATTTCTCCTGGCAAAATTTGTGCTGCACCAACCGGGCTAAAGGCAGTGAGCAAACTACCCGTCGCAGATTGAAGCAATAATCTTCGTTTAATCTGGCCTGTCTCTTTCATTTTCCAGAAATCTCTAAATGATCCTTCAAAAAGTCCCCGCTTGAGTCATCTCTGAAACTATTATCGACTCATTCATCGATTAATCATGACTTCAAACCTTAATTAACGAACAAGTTATTGACGGAGACCTGCCCTTTTTCCATGATTTAATAATAGAATTCATGGAAGAATTCTGTATCTCTCCCGCACCATCTCTCTGCTTCCACTGATTCCAAGGGTTTTCCCATGAAGAAAAGCAATTTCACCAAACTGAACAGTCTTTTATTCATTGTAGTCAGTTTGGCATTTTGCTCTGGTTTGTCTGTGGCCGCACAGTCAATAAAAGTTGGTCTTGCTGAGTTGGATATCACTCCGCCAAATGGCTTTCCTATGGCAGGCTATTACCATGAGCGACTTGCGGAAGGCACTATTGATCCACTGAAAGCCAAAGCGATAGTCTTTAACGATCAGGGTGAAAAGGCCGCGATCTTGGCCTGCGACCTGTGTGGCGTGACGTTCGATCTGGCCGACGAAATTCGCCGAAAAGCCGCGGAAAAAACTGGCATCAAATACGAAAATATCGTCGTCAGTGCGACGCATTCTCATACCTCACCCGATTATTACAAAACACTTCAAAATTTTCTTTCTGGAGACAAATCCGATACTCTGCGCGTGGCATATGTTGAAAAGCTGATAGGCAACGCCGTAGCTGCAATTCAGAAGGCGGAGGAGTCAGCCGAACCTGTGAAACTAGCGGGCGGTTCCTTGAATCAGAAAACCCCTGTAGCGTTTAATCGCCGTTTCGTGATGCGGGATGGGTCTGTTCAGACATGGCAGAACCTTAAAAACCCGAATGTGCTGAAGCCCGCAGGGCCGATTGATCCGGAAATTGGGCTGGTGTCGATACGAAACAACAAGGGACAAACGCTTGGCGTGCTCAGTAATTTTGCCTTGCATCTGGACACCGTTGGTGGTGCTCGCTGGAGCAGTGATTACCCTTATTTTATTGAACAGGCTGTAAGGCAGGCTCAGGGCGAAAAGTGCATCTCCATTTTCGGTACCGGTTGTTGCGGCGACATTAATCATTCCAATCCTGATGGCTCAGCACGAAACAAGACTGACTTTATCGGTAGTGCTTTGGGCAATTCGATCGTGGCTGGGCTAGAGAATCTTCCGGAGCTGAAAACGCCGAAGTTAGTAGTAAAGAACCGGAAAGTGCTGTTGCCACTTCAAGAATGTGGTGAAAAGGAAGTAACAGAAGCGATTTCGATTCTAAATGCACTTGATACTGGCAAAAAGGTGGATTTTCTTGAGCAAGTTCGTGCGCATAAGATGCTCATGATTGACCAGTTTCGGCATAAATCCCCACTGGCAGCAGAGAAAGGAAAGAAACCGTTTCTAAGAACAAAAAAATGGGCTGGAATCGGCACAAATCTACCGGTGGAGGTTACAACCATAGCCCTGAGCGATGATCTTGCGATTGTCTGTCTGCCAGGCGAGGTTTTTGTGAACCTGGGACTGGCAATTAAACAGAATTCACCTTATCAGACGACCTTAGTTATTGAGTTGAGCAACTCTGTCGAAACGATCTATATTCCGACGCAAGCGGCTCACGCTGGTGGGAGTTATGAGGTTACAAACTCGACTGTGAAGCCAGGGTCTGGTGAGATGCTGGTGGAGACGGCGTTGGAATTATTGAGAAAATGCCGGATTGAGACTGAAAAGCGTTAATCGAAAGTTGATACATAACTCAAATTGGTTTTAACTGATCGACTGCCACGTAGAATTTTTCGTACCGGTAGCCATCGCTGTAGAGGGTTCCACGGGGGCTTGGAACAAGCACAGTGGCCCGGCGGCGTACAGCGTTGACGATCCCTACGATTTGCCGACCTTCGAAAGTGAAGGTAACTTTTGAACCAGGCTTGACACCAAAATAGGTTTTGGCTCGTTCAGCGGGAGTGATGAGTTGATGATGGCTTTCAGTATGTCCGAAGATATTGAGTGCTAACGATTTATATCGTCTGGCAGAACAGTTTGAAATATCCCAGGAGAGCATTTCAGCCAAGTGTAAAATTTCATGTTCCATAATGCGTTGGAGTGCTTCGAATCGATTAAAACAAAGTCGGCCGCAGGCTTTAATAGGTCGATCGACATCATCATGAAACGTGGCGAAGAGAACCGGCACGGAAACAGCGATTTCATATTGTGCTGGGGCGTAAGGGCGAGATTTCAGAGCTCGGGTTCGTTTAGTATGACCACCGGAACGTGTTAATCGCCTTGAAAGATCGAAAGAAAGCGATGAACCCTGTATATTTATGGTCTGACGAACACGACCCTGAAAAAGTATATTGTCATATTGATCAAACATTCGAATAAGGTCAAATGTTCCAATTTTTGTAAAGTTATTTTCATCCTTTAAATTTTCAGAAGCAGCAAAAATGGAGTCTCGGACCTGACGAATGATCCGATCCAGATAATCTGGCTCATATTTAAGATCAAGAAGAAGGTCACCAAGCTCTCTGGCTGCTTTTTCTGAACCCTTCACTGGCAAATGCTGTGCTTGCCTATTCTGCATTTTCTAGCGCCCCAGCGATCTGGCTGAATTAGGTCAAGCTTCTACCTGTAAGCATATTATGACAGACACACCTGCCATATTCCAGACTTGACTTGCTCTATTAGATTTGAAGATTATGATATGCCTGTTCAAAATTTGAACACTTTGCAAGCTCTCCGGGCTTGAAAAACTCAGACACGTCCATTATGGAGACTGAAATGGCTCACCTTAAAATTGTTCAGGACCTTGAGAATAAAACGTTAATGGTCTTTTTTGGCGATCCCGGTGGTGACGTTCACAGCGATGCTATTGATGATACAACGGTGATCTTTCGAAATGATGAGGGAGAAATTATTGGAGTGGAGAAACTTGATTACGATACAGATGGGGCTGTAGTAGAGGTATCAGTCGAGACTCATTCTTCTACAACACTTCCAGAAGCTTAAAATTCCGTATAAGATTCTTGAGAAAGTATCCGCAGAACACAAATCGGTCAATTTTATTGAGATGAGCTTGGCTTAAGTTCTGCACCAATGCTATCAACAAGAGGAGCATTAATTGGTTTCTTGAGTGATTGGAGTCTTTCGCGATGTGCCGAAGCTCTTGTGTTTTGTCCTTCTAATTGATAGATCTGCGCAAGTGTGTTGTGAATATTCCATTCGTTGGGAAAAACAACCAGGCAGCGTTCAAGAATCGATTTGGCCTCATCAGTTTTTCCCATCCGCGCTAAAATTTGTGCCTTGGTTTCCTGGATTCCTATATTATCTGGGGCAAGTGTGATCGCCTTATTTATCATCTCAAGACCTAAAGGATAGTTATAAGGTGGGAATTTATAATAAATTCCGGCAAGATTATTCAGTGCAGCCACATCGTTTGGATCTCGACTGACCAACCGTTCATAAATCGGACGAACGGTTTGCCAGGCACCAGCTGTGTGA
>JBILGL010000602.1:0-2941 GCA_044351075.1 Isosphaeraceae bacterium
CGATATCGGTCGGCTCAAAAAGCGACGAATTGAGATAAGGAACTTTTTCAAAATGTTTTTTTACATCATCGTTTCGGTCGGCTGCCTGACGGGCTAATACCTGAAAAAATAATCGATTCAGGTCGTCGTAGCTTTTAATTTTGTCAAGATTCAAAAACGAAAACGATTTGTCGCCCTTGTGATAGGTGATGAGTTGGGCTTCCAGCAGCTTCATGAACAAAATGCGGTTGATCCAGGTGATGGAAAGCTCAAGGGCAACATTGAAAAGCCGATCTTGTGTGGTCGAGCCAAACTGATTTGGTCTTTCAAGTCGGCTGAGTTTATCCAGACTGTCAAGCTGAATGATGGCATCTTCGAGGATTGTTCCCGTATGGCGTTCACCTGCTTTGTTGCGTTCAATCAGTTTTTTGCTGCCATCTTTGGTTTCAGTCAAGCCGATGATGTGCAGGAGCTCGCTGTAAAAGCGTTTGTCAAGGCTGTTGCTATCGTTGGAGAAGGGGAGTTTTAAAAGATGCTCTGGCGATAAGATCTTAAATAATGCAATCAGCGCATTATCGTCTGCCTTGTCGTTATTGCGTAACGGTTTTTGAAAGTCCTGAATATTAAAGTAAGTGAATTCAATTTCAGAAGTGATGCCGGCAATAAATGGCTCGGCAATTTGTTTGTAGAAGAAATCGGTTTTGGTGTCGGCCAAACGCCCGCCTTCAAAGTCTGTGAATTGCTTGACAAAAGTGTTGTTCTGGGCAAAAAGCCTGTCGAAGAGGGTAGCGTCAAAAATGAACCATTCGTTGATATTGGTTGCCACCAAATGTTTTACTTCAAGATTTTTGTGTGTAATTCGTTCGCGTAAATAGTAGAGCACCAATTCCTAAACGCTTTAGCGTTTAGCTTGTTTTTTGTGATCATCTCCGCTTTGTTGGTCGGCTTTTTTGCTTCAAGAATCACACCAACAGAACTTTTGGCACTATTGCCATTATGAATGACGAGGTCATTCCTGCCTTTGGTATTGATAAAGTGGTTTTGTTTGTAATAAGTGTCTTTAAGAAAGTCCGAAATCAAGTTTTTATGAAATTCTTCGCTTTCAGTTTCATTTGTCCGATCGAGTAAAGTGATCAGATGAGATTTAAAAGCATCAATTTCGGTTCTGTTCGGTTTTACTTTTAAAAAGGCTTTATTCAGTGCTTTTCTTGGTATTAGTTCTTTGAGAATCATTGCGAAAATCTCTATTTTGGCCAGCACTTTTGATATTCAGAAATATACAATGGGCTTTATCTGGTAGCTTTCATGAATAACAAGCATACGCCCATGGGAACCAGCATAACACATGCCGGGAATGCGTATCTGTATATGACATAAGTTAGAATGATTTGCACGGGATGTAAAGGAGGCGGGCGGCATTTTTTCAGGAAAAAAGCAGGGGAAATGAGCGGCGCCTCTGCTTCACCCTCCCGCTTGACCGTTTATTTTTCAGGCATGGTTTTATTAAGATAAGAGCAGATAAGACAAAAGGGGCCGAGGATAAAGGCAGGTCAGCCATGATACCAGTTGCGGTGGTGGGGGCGTCGGGCTATGCAGCGCGGGAGCTGATGGGCATTTTGGCCCGCCACCCTTATGCAGATCTGGTCATGGCCACGAGCCGGGCCGATGAATCGCCCAGCGTGGCCAGCCTGCATCCGACACTGAATCGGGTGGTGGATCTGGCCTGTGAGCCTTTTGACGCCGACAAGCTGGCCCAGCGGGCCAAAGTCGCCTTTCTGGGGCTGCCGCATGCCGCCAGCCTGGCTGTGGTGCCTGCCCTCAGAGAGAGGGGCGTGCGGGTGATCGACCTCTCGGCCGATTATCGTTTGAAAGATCCGGCCGTGTATGCCGACTGGTATGCACACACCCATACAGACACCGCGGGGCTGGCTGAGGCTGTTTATGGCCTGCCCGAGATTTACGGCGATCAGGTGGCCACGGCGAATTTGATCGCCAACCCGGGGTGCTATACCAGCACGTCGATTTTATCGCTGGCTCCGCTTATTTCAGAGGATTTGATTGAGCGGAAGGGGATTATTATTGACGCCAAGAGCGGTGTTTCAGGGGCAGGGCGGTCGCCCAAGCTGACGACCCACTTCCCGGAATGTAATGAGAGCTTCTCCGCCTATGGCGTCGGGCGGCATCGACACACGCCGGAGATTGATCAGGTGTTGACGGATGTCGGACGACTGACGGGCGAGCCGGTGGAAGTGATCTTTACGCCTCATCTGGTGCCGATGGACAGAGGCATTCTGGCCACGATTTATGCCACGCCCACAAGGGAAGTGTCGGAACGCGAGCTGATGGACCTTTTCCGGCAGTTTTATAAGGATTGCCCATTTGTGCGCGTGATCGACGGGCTGCCGGCGACCAAGGATTCAGCATTCACGAATTTTTATGATGTGACGCTGCGCGTGGTCAGGGGCAAAATTCTGATCGTCGCCTGCCTTGATAATCTGCTGAAAGGCGCGGCCGGTGTGGCCGTTCAGAATTTCAACCTGATGCATGATCTGGACGAAACGCTGGGGTTGATTTGAATTTTGCAATAGATGCCGCAACGTGTTTGACGGGTGTGGCAGATTGAATTTTTTATCAAAAAAATGGGGACAGGCACGCCCGCTCCGAGGCAACGAGCCAGCCCCCTTTTTTTTGATTTGATGATCGATTATTAATGTAAGTTTTGGCACGATTCACTGCGCCAAGATTTTACAAGTGTCAGAGAGGATCAGTAATCCATGTCTTCAGATTTTCGGTCGCGTTCCCGGTCGCGTCTTTGAGAACGGGACGAGGATTGGCCGCGGCTGGAGCCTGATGAACGTTTTTTGTCGCTTGACGATCTTGATTCGCCGGAAGACCGCCCGGTTTTCTGTTCGCCCATTTTGAGCTGGCTATTGCCGGAATGGCCGTTTGTGCTTGAGGCGGG
>JBILGL010000601.1:0-2941 GCA_044351075.1 Isosphaeraceae bacterium
CTGCTTGCTCCAATCGTGGCGGCTGAAATCAATGAAGCTGATTCATAAGCATTTTGACATTCCGTTGCTTTGAATGAACTGGCCTCTGATTGATCAGGAGAAAAAAAATAGGGCCCCTCAATCGAATGATTCCGTTTGATTCTTTTACAAAAGTTATTGCCGAAAATTCATTAACATAAGTTTCTCTGTCTGTTTTCTTTCGGAATCTCACTTTATCTTTATAAGAGCCGGCTTGAATGAATGCCTCTTCAATTTCTTTACATCATGCTGAAATGCAACTTTGTCGCTGAAAGAGTTGAGCTCTCACCCATCGATGCCTGCAATCGCCATCTGTCAAAATCATTCATCGATTCAATCTGCCTTCGCATCATTTTCAACGGCTCTCGCTCATTGACTTCTGTAAGCTCTTCCCAAAATCATTTCCCCCCAATAGCCTGAAGATTGTATTTCGCCACTTCAGTATCTTTTTTCGATCATCGCCGATTATGAATCATCGATATTCGGCAAACATCAGTAAGCCTGCCCCTATAATCTGACTAATCGGTATAGGGTTCTGATATTAAATAGTTTGCCTGTTTGGCAAATACTAGCCATATTAAAGTGATACGATCATGCTCAATCCCGTGAAAAGTCGAAGCTGGCTCGGTCATTGGCCATGGGTGCCGATCAATCTGGCCAGAAAAGAGCGAATCGAAAGCCTTTGGCATTGTCAGTCAGATGCCCAGTCTGGCTGGAAAAAAGGCACTATGCCTGCTCGACAAAGAGTGAGAAATTATGGAACAAGCGATCAATCATTCGGCGTCTGTTGAGGCCCAATCGGCCAGCGCCGAAAAAAAAGCCGGTTCTTCGCTGCTTCAGTTTGTTGGCTTCAGCCTCGCTGAAGTTGATTACGCCTTTGAGATTCGCAGGATTCAGGAAATTATCCTGATGCCGCCTGTGACTCGCATTCCCCAGATGCCACCCTGGATCGACGGCCTCATCAATCTGCGTGGGTCAGTCATCCCGGTCGTGAATCTGCGGAAACGCTTTGACATTGAAGATCGACCAATCGACGACGACACGCGAATCATCGTGCTCAATTTCGCCGGCAAGACGGTCGGCGTCGTGGTTGATTCCGTTTCAAGGGTGATCAAGCTGACGCATGAAGAGATTCAGGCTCCGCCCGTCACGATCAGCTCCGTGGAAAGGTCGTCCATCCAGGGCGTTGCCAGAGTCGGCGAAAGACTCGTGGTGATTCTGGAAGTCGATCGGCTTCTCCCGATGGATGGAATGAAAACCGCCACTGATCTGGTAACCCGCGCAAGCTGATCGGCAAATCACACAAACGATCAATAATCAGGATTCATACAGATTTAAAAAAACGGGCCGCTGAAACAATGTGGCCTGCTAAACAGAGAGACCGGTCACTCCCGGCAAACCTTTGGAGCTGAGAAAATGGCTGCGAAACGATCGAAATCAGTAAACGCCGAAGCCAACGCCAACGACACTACTTCGGCGACCAGGAAATCAAAACCCCGAAAGTCGCCCAATAGCAAGTTTAAAGCTCAGGCAGAGCCCAATCCTGCCCCTGCCGAGCCAATCGCCAAGAAGGCGACAAAGCCGAAAAAAGTCAAAACAGAAGTCGTCAGGGCCGCCATTGATTCCCAGCCCTCAAAATCGTCGCGCAGCCGCCGCAAGGTGAGCCAGGCGAAACTGCCGGAAGCCGTTGTTGAGGCGACTGTCTCGGCCACAAAATTTGCTGATCTGGAAAAGCGTCAGCAGGAACTCGAAACAGAATACACCAAGTATTTCCAAATCACCGACCTGAATCCGGTCAATACGGTCTTTGCTGACAATGCGCTTGTCATTCGTTACATGAATCAGGCGGCTCGGCAGACTTTCCATAAGCTGGCTCCGCACTTGCCGGTAAAGCCTGATGACATGATTGGCAAATCGATGGATATTTTCCATCGCGACCCGGAACGCCAGCGAACTTTGCTGCTTGATCCGAAAAACTTGCCTTACAAGGGTGAGATTCGCATTGGCGGCGAGATTTTTGACATCATGGTCACGGCCATTATGGATAAGTCAGGTAAATACATGGGCCCCATGCTTACCTGGGAAATCGTGACCGAAAAACGACGCGCCGCCTTGCGCGAAAAAGAGCTGATTGAAGATAGCCGCGCCACCAGCAATACACTCATGGCAATTGCCCGCGCCAAAACAATTGATGAAGTTTTGCAGTCATCAATCCATGCCATTCGCGAAGCATTTGACTGGAAATATGCCGGCTACTGGAAGCTTGATTCGGAAAAGAAAACTGTCCGGTTCGGCGGCGACAGCGGCTCGATCGGTGAAGACTTCCGCCGTGCCAGCATGGAAGCAACCTATCAGGAAGGCCAGGGCCTGAGCGGAACAGCCTGGCGAAATCGCGATATTTTTGTTGCGAATGATCTGACCCAGCTCTCTAGCTGCCCTCGCGTTGCTCCGGCAGCTCGTCTCGGCATTAAAACGGCTCTCTGCATTCCAATTATCGTCAATGGCGAATTGGTCGCAACGATTGATTTCCTTTCTGATCGGCTCAATCCGCCAAGTGAAACCCGAATCGATACCTTCAGAAGCCTTGGACGAGTCGTCTCAAGCTCGATCGAGAAGCTCATTCAGGACATGATAGTTTCATCCAGCAAGCGTGATCTTGAGCAAAAAGTCAATCAGCTCATGCAGGTGGCCAGGGCTGCTTCAGAAGGAAATTTGAATATCACTGTCGGCGTCTCGGGCGACGACGACATGGGCCGCCTCGGCGACGCCTTCAGCAAGATGATTGCTGACCTGAAAAATGTGATTGGTCAGGTGGTTGAATCAGCCAACCAGTTTGCCGAAAGCTCAAGAGTAATCGCCGAAAGTGCGACTTATCTCAGCGAATCGTCGCAGAATCAGTCGTCAACTGTCGAAGAGATGTCGG
>JBILGL010000192.1:0-7511 GCA_044351075.1 Isosphaeraceae bacterium
GGGACGCTATCAGTAAAGCCGGTATCTTTTTCAATCGCTTTATTGGAGCATTCTGTTTTAAACACATATACTTAAAAGTAGGCATGTTGAACATGATGCATTCTTTGAGTGTAGTTAACATTATTAAAATTTAGATTTTACAGCTCGAAAAAATTATTTTCAGATGAGGAGATTAATGTGCTTGAATGTTGACACCAGAAATATTTGTTTCTGAAACAGTGCCACGGATAATCCAGTCTGTGTATTCCCTGATTTCCAAAAGATTTTGAGGCAGTTTGCGAGAGGAATGTGGAGATTTGTTCAGAGCCAAACCATTCTTCAGGTTTGCCGAGCCGGCCGGTTTGTTCGAGCTGAATGCTAATAAGTGACGAGCCAACTCGTGGAGTCGAAAATAGAACGTTTTTTGGTATGATCAAGCGAACGATTGCCGGCTGCCCTGAACTTTGAATAAAATCGATATCCTAATGTTACGCAAATGTTAATCATTAATAGACATTCCATCATTCTCAAACTGCGATAAGGTCTTCATTACAAATGATTTCTGCTTGTTAAACTCTGTTGGTGAGAATTTCATTTTGTTCTACTTTTAATAAAATATGCATCAATGATTATATGTCAGCATTAATTGAGATGTCGGGATAGATCATTAATAAATGCTAATAAAAGTGGAAAGGATGTTGCGGTGCATTAAAATTTGTTTTTTTGCAGAAAGGACGCAATCCTGTTAAGTTAATCATTAGTCATAAATATACGGGAGGAGTTCTCTCTTTATTGCATAGGAGGCTGGCATGCGAGAAGATCAGCAAAGAGAGGGAAATGCTGTTTCTGACAATGATACTCGGAGTTTTCGAAGTTATTTTCAGAATCGGGTAATGGCGGGGCTTTTTGCCACATTGCCATTGTTTGTCACGCTCTGGGTGATTCAGTTCACGTATATTCTGCTGATCGAGTCTGTTCTCAACCCCTTCTTGCAACTCATTTTTCGGATTGCTGGTATTGAACCGGGATCGAATCTGCCCTGGTGGTGGACGGGCCTGATGGCACCTCTGCTGGTGCTGATTTTGCTGAGTCTCGTGTTGTTTTTAATTGGCGGGCTGGCAAGGTCGCGGATTTATCGGATGATCGACTGGATTTTTCGCCATCTGCCGGTCGTTAAGACAGTTTACGACGCAGTTTCAAATTTAATAAGGTCGTTGGATAAAACTGAGAGCTCCAGCAAATTTGAGAAAGTTGTTCTTTTTGACTTTCCCAACTCTGGTGTTAAAAGTCTTGGGTTTGTGACGAATACGCTGGTGGAAAGAGATAGTGGCAGGAAGATTTATGCAGTGATGCTTTTGACTGGGGTGATGCCGCCATCGGGGTTTACGCTATTTGTGCCAGTCGAGGATGTGATTGAGCTGGACTGGACACCGACTCAGGCGATTCAGGCGATTGTTTCCGGCGGAATCAGTGCACCGGGACATTTACAGTTTGAAAGAAGATAACAATTTCGAAGGTGCTGTGGGTATGATGAATTGGAGCGAAAAGCGCGTCACTGGCCCACGAAGGTTTGCTCCACGATAAAAGCCCGAGGCCTTCTGCGTATGTGTGGTATTGCCGGGTTTATCAATGCAGAAGGGATTTTGGCCGATGCTGGCACGCTTCGGCGAATGGCCTCCGTGTTGCGGCACCGGGGGCCCGACGGCGAGGGTTTCTGGCTTGAAGGCCGCGCTGGGCTTGGGCATCGTCGGCTTTCTATTATTGACATTGCGGGCGGTACGCAGCCGATGGCCAACGAGGATGGCTCGGTTTGGGTGACATTTAACGGTGAAATTTATAATGAGCCGGAGCTGCGAGATCGACTGATTGCCAAAGGGCATCGGTTTGCCACCCAGTCAGACACAGAATGTCTGGTACATCTTTACGAAGAATTTGGGCCTGATTTTGTCCCTTATCTCAATGGAATGTTTGCGTTTGGGATATGGGATAAAAATCGCGATCGACTTCTGCTGGCAAGAGACCGGATGGGACAGAAGCCACTCTATTGGTATCTGTCGTCTCGCGGGACATTCGTTTTTGCCAGTGAGCCGAAGGCGATACTCGAGCATCCGGAATATCATGGGTCGATCGACCGGCAGGGTCTGGCAGAGTATTTGTTTTATGAGTATTTACCATTTGAGCGATCGATCTGGCAGGGAATTCACAAGCTGATGCCGGGGCACATGCTGGTGTTTGACCGGGGGCAGGTTCAGGTCAGTCGGTATTGGAAGGCGGATGTGGCGGAAGAGGGGCTTGATCTTGACGATGAGTATCCCGCAAATACTTTGCCGGCTAGCTTCTGGAATCGATTTCGGGAGGCCGTCGGGCGTCATCAACGATCGGATGTGCCACTTGGCGTTTTCTTGTCAGGCGGGGTTGATTCTTCAGCCGTGGCGGCCGCACTTGTCGAGCTTCAGGGGCCAGATCGAGTAAAGACTTTTTCGATTGGTTTTGAGGATCGGTCATTTGATGAATCAGGGCATGCAAGGCTGGTGGCGAAGCATCTGGGAACGCGGCACCATGAACGCGTTTTTAGCGTTGGCCGCCTGACGGATCTGCTGCCGGAGCTTTGTAATTGGCTTGATGAGCCATTCGGCGATGCCTCTGTTTTGCCCACACACTTGCTGAGTGCCTTTGCGCGAGAGCATGTGACAGTGGCTCTGGGTGGTGATGGGGCGGATGAGCTCATGGCGGGGTATCCGACCTTCAAGGCTGAGTCGTGGCTGAGACGCTATCAGAAGTTGCCACCCCCTTTGCGGCGAATCCTGGCGGCGGCGGTGCGGCGGCTGCCGGTGCGGCACACGAATTTCAGCCTTGATTTTAAAGCCAAGCAGTTTCTCCGCGGGGCTGAATCAGAACCCGCCCTGGCACACCAGCGATGGTTGGGGTCGTTTGCCAGTGCCGAAATTAATCAGTTAATGCTGGATATGCCGGGAATGGATGTCGAGGCGGGGTTTATCGAGCGTCTGACGGAGCTTAGAAAGCAGGAATACCCGTCGGGGATGAGTGCTGCGGATGAACGGCTTTTGCAGTATCAGGCGACGTATCTACCGGAGGATATTCTCTTTAAGGTGGACAGGGCCAGTATGGCAAGCTCGCTGGAGGTGCGGGCACCGTTTCTGGATGCCGAGCTGGTGGACTGGCTGGCGGCGATGCCCTATCGATACAAATTTCAGGCTGGTGTGGGTAAATTACTGCTGAAAAAAGCGATGCAGGGGCGGATTCCGGAATCAATCATGCAGCGGCCGAAAAAAGGCTTTGGCATTCCGGTGGCGGCATGGCTGAGGGGCCCGCTGCGGGGCTGGATGACCGATCTGCTGGCTGATTCGCGAATCAGATCTCAGGGGTTATTTCGGCCTGAGTTTGTGAATCGGCTGGTGGATGAGCACCTTCGTGGTGTGAAAGATCATCGCAAGCCTTTATGGACTCTTCTTATATTCCAGATGTGGTATGATCGATGGGCGGTTCGGGTGCGTAGTTGACGGTCAGGCTGAATCTGGTGGATGGAAAAAAGGGTTAAGATGCGGATTCTGGTGGTTTCTGACATTCATGCGAACTCTGTTGCCCTGAATGCCATTCGTGAGCGTTTTGATCTCTGTTTTTGCCTGGGCGATCTGGTGGATTATGGCCCTGATCCGGCAACCTGTGTGCAGTGGGTGATGGATCGCCGCTGTGAGACGGTGCGCGGGAACCATGATCATGGTGTGGCTCATTGTGTCGATGTGGCTGGTGAGACCGGTTTTCGTTATCTGACAGGCGTAACACGACCGCTGCAATGGCAAAAACTCAATGCGGAACAGCGTAAGTATCTGGCCAAATTGCCTGTTACGAAACGCTTGGAGGTGGACGGGGTGCGGTATTTGCTGGTGCATGGCACGCCGCGCGACCCGCTGGATGAATACCTGCGGAAGGATGCAGGCGCCTGGGAAACGGTGGTGAAAGACCTTGAGGCCGATGTTGTTTGTGTGGGTCATTCCCACATGCAATTTGAGCTGATGGCAGGTAAGACACGAATTCTTAACCCGGGCTCGGTCGGATTACCTCGGGATGGCGACACGCGGGCGGCTTATGCAATTATCGAAAATGGCAAGATTCAGCTCATGCGTGTGGCATACGACGTCGAAAAAGCGATCGGCATGAGCGACAGCCTGCCCCTGCCTGACGAAGCCAAGCTGATGTATCGCACCTGCCTGACCAATGGCCGGCTGCGACCACCGGAAAACCAGCCCCCAAGCCAACCGCCACCGAGGCCTGCGGCCGGGCCCAATCGACCGGCCGGGATCTGGGAGACTCAGGTATGAGCCCTTCAGGCGAAGAGCCTTCGCCAGCGGCTGATCCATTTGCCGGGCCCGATCATTCTCCGTTGCAATTAATGGATGATCGGCAACTGGCCATGCCGGTTCTTTTGCTTTTTGCATTGCTCTATGCGGTACAGGGTGTGGTCGTTTCGTATTTTCTGACGTTTAACGGCCGTTACATGCAAAATGCGGTATTTACCGAGGGCTATGGGCTGAAACCGCTGAGTGTGACTCAGGTTGGCTGGTGCCAGTCGATTGCCACTCTCCCGCTGGCAATCAAGTTCCTTTTTGGGGTCTTTGCAGACCGTGTCAGCCTGCTGGGGCTGGGGCATCGCAAGCCTTATATCATTTTAGGGCTGGTGCTTCAGGGGGTGGGGCTTTTTGGCCTCAGCCTGATCAATCCGGCGGCTGAGCTGGGGCTTTTCACCATGGTGGCCACGGCGGCGGTCACGGGGCTCTGTTTCTACGATGTCGCCTGCGATGCATTTGCTGTGCAGGTTACGCCGAGGCACGACCGCAATCGCGTTCAGGGTATCCTCCAGGCTTCGCGTTTTATTTCCACGGCCATTTGCGGACTGGCATTCGGTTATATGTGGCAGGCTACACCTACGCCAGGCATGGGTGTGCTTTGGCTGTGCGGGGTTTTGCCGATACCGGTGCTGTTTTACACGTTTACGATTACTGAGCCCAAACGGATCGCAAATGGCAATGGAAATGGGTTTA
This sequence comes from Isosphaeraceae bacterium, assembly GCA_044351075.1. Taxonomy (GTDB): domain Bacteria; phylum Planctomycetota; class Planctomycetia; order Isosphaerales; family Isosphaeraceae; genus QWQI01. The sequence goes on from JBILGL010000192.1 coordinate 5,040, forward strand.
AGTGGGGGGCGTTGCAGATTTTCACAAAGCGCACACTATGGGCCCTGCTCTTTTTCAGCGTGATTTATGCAATTGTCAGTTTCGGGGTCGAAAGCGTGCTGGTCTTCTGGTTCGCTGTGCCGACATTGGCGTTTTCAGAAAAAACGCTGGGGGTGCAGAGCCTGGGTCGGAATTGCGGGCGTGCCGTGGGGGCCATGTTGCAGTCACGGCTCTCGCAACGCATCGGCCGGCGGGGGCTTGTGGCGATAGGCCTTCTGGGGCTTTCAGTCAGTTCATTCATTTTCGGGCTGATTTTCGGGCCCGTCACGGCGATGCTGGCCGGTGTCGTGTTTGGTGTATTTGTGGGATGGCTGGATGCTCTGGCCTGTTCAATGGCGATGGACGAGGCAGATAATGACTGGCCTGCAACGAGCTATGCGCTCATTATGGCATTTCAGAATCTTGGCACGTTGGGCAGTGGCCTGATGGCCTCGCTGGCCGATCAAGTTGGTTTTCAGGAGGCTTTTGCTTTGGCTGCCGGGATTAACCTGCTGGGGCTGGTGGCGTTATGCTGGATCGGCCGAAGACCGATCGGCCACGCTGAAGAGAAGATATGGTCCGTCTGAGTTTGATTGGCGAGCTTTTGAAGATGATCCGCAAACTATTGATATTGATGGGATTCATGGCCTTGGTCGGCTTTGGCCTGCTGTGGGCCATTAGCGGCTCATGGCAGTCGGCTCTTTTGCTCTTTTTGGCTGGGCTTGCGCTGGCAATGCTGCTTTTTGGTCTTTGGGCGGCCAGTTTGCCGTGGTCGATCAGGCCCTTTTTTCGGATCCTACTTTGGCCCAGATATTCTTTGCGTTCAATTGGTATGGAGAATATCCCAAAAACCGGGCCCGTGATGCTGACATCGAACCATGTGACCTGGATCGACGGCTTCGCGGTTGCGGCCATTTCTCCAAGGCCGATCACGGTTTTGGTGAATAAGGAATATTGCGATAATCCTGGCCAGCGCTGGTTGGCCCGCCGGATGAATATCATTCCAATTCCGGCAAGTGGGCCTAAAGCGCAAAAAATGGCGCTCGACCTGATGAAAAAGGCGCTGGATGAAGGCCGAACGGTTGGGCTTTTTCCTGAAGCACAGCTCTGCCGCAGCGGGGCGATGAATCCGTTTCAACGCGGGCTTGAGCTGATACTGAGAGACAAGCCTGATGTAAAAATCATCCCGATTGGGCTGGCCGGGTTCTGGGGCTCCATTTTCAGCTTTTCCGAAGGCCGGTTTTTTAAAAAATGGCCAAAAGGTCTGCGCAGGAAACTGGGAGTCAGTTTTGGGCCGCCTTTGCCGAGCCAAACCCGCGCCATTGATCTTCGCCAGCATGTTCTGGAGCAGGTTACCCGTGCCACGGAACTCATCAGTAATGGCCCGATTATGACAGAAATCCTCAACCTTGAGCTGGGGCACTGGCGGCATCCAGAACTCGGGCTTTTGACGGCTTCAGCGCCCGATTTCATCCAGCCTGACCGGAAAATCCATCAGGTCGGAAATAAGCCGGGCTCGGTTGGCCAGGCGTTGCCAGGTGTGGCAATCAAGGCCGTGGGGCCTGATGGGCAGGATCTGCCGATGAATCAAAACGGCCGGCTTTTTGCGAGAGTTGCTGGTAAGCCGGGCTGGCTTGATACCGGCGTGAGTGGGCGAGTCGAGCCGGATGGATTTGTCTGGCTGGACCAGCCTGAACTCGGGCACCTGACAACCACTCGTATGGAAACGATCAGAGAAAATGGTGTCAGCAGGCATGAAACCTTGGAATGTACAGCCGCGGCCGGCGAATGAGTTAAGAAAATAATGGCCGATGGCAGTCGCCATGAATAAGCTGTTTAGTAGTATCAACAACGAACTTACGTCAACGAATTGAAAACATGAGCGATCTCACAGAGGAAGAGCTTCAGGCACTGGCCGGGGAACCGCCGCGACCGACAACACCGCCTGTCAGAGGTGGTTTTCTGGTTGTGCTCACCATTCTTGCCGCGATGGCAGGTGTTGTCTATGGTGGGCCTTATATCCTCTGGCGGATTGGTTATGCGTATGAATCTGGTCGGGCACAGGCAGCGATTGAAGCGTTGAAAACAGTGCCTGTTGACGACTTTTCGCGGGCCTCTGCCCTGTTTCGCATTGCTCAGCAGGCCGTTGCACCTGCCGTCGCCAATATCAGGACGATCAGCGCTGGGCAGGGTCCGGGCGAGGGAATGAATTCCCTTCAGAATGCAGGCATGGGCTCTGGCGTGGTGATCGACGCTAAAAATGGCTACATCGTGACGAATCATCACGTTATTAAAACGGCTGATCTGGTATTCGTTCGCATTGGCAGCTCTGGAGAGATACCGGCCCGAATTGTGGGGGCTGACCCCAAAACCGATCTTGCCGTGCTCAAAGTTGGTTCCAAGCTCACCGCCGAAGCCCACTGGGGTGATTCGGAAAAGACCGAAATCGGGGAT
>JBILGL010000110.1:0-9977 GCA_044351075.1 Isosphaeraceae bacterium
GAGGAGTTAGTCGGTCGTATCCGTCCATTGATTTACATCTTATTGGCTTTTGTAATTTGATTCCTGTTGGCTTTAACAGTCACACTTCAGGAACAATAAACCATGCCCAACCAACTCCATTCCTCTCAATCGATCTGAAAAACGACGATTCTGTCAGCAAGTCATAGAAACCCAAGACCTAATCGGCAAATAAAAACCCGAGTGGGTCATTTTTAGATGCTCATTTCCTCGTTTGACGGTGGGATCAAAAGATACACATTAGCCGTCAATCCTTGGGATATGCAAAAGCCACCAAATTTTGCAGCTTGTTCCAGAAACTCCTCAGCACTCACTTTAACAGTAATGAATTCGGGCAACCCTATGCCATAATTCATTCTGAATTCTTCCGATTGTTCTCGGTTCGCGAACACGAGCAGACCGCTCAACGGTTCTTTCCCGTATATGGCGTAGCGGTCTCCGTTGTTTAGCAGGTAATAATGGTCTTGGATTGGAAGGATGTCGAAAATAGTATTCATCTGTTTAATATCATTTGTCATTTGATGGTTCCTGAAAAATGGGCAGGTGGTATCGATGAGCACCTTTTCTTTGATTGTCCCGCCCGATGCTGTTCCTTTAATTCGATTCCCATGTGGGATTCTTGCTCACGCCTTCTGAAGATCTGCAAAGCCAATCAACTCGCCGACGCTTCTTTTATATGTGACTTGGTTGGCTGATAAATCCAAATGCAAACAGCCAAATTCAATTTGATGAGGTCATTCACATCAGCTCAGCCAACGGTGTGACCTGAATTTGAAGCTCGTCGCAAAAGTCAGCCACGCTGATTCGGTCGATCAGGTGGCGACTAGGGGATAGCAACTTTTTCATCATTCGATTTTTTTGCGGGAGTTTCGCACGATACGGTCTCCAGTCAATTTGTATTATAAATCGACCAAGGCGTTTGTCGTGTTTCACTTGGATTGCAATAAACCACGATGATGAATGCCATTATCCTGCAATAGGTTTCTAATCGATGCATTTTGAACTTGTGTCATTAAAGTGCATCCAAATCTTTAATGAAATTTTCGTCAATCTGATCCAGAATTCTCTGCTTCTCTTCATACTTGCTATGCAATTTGTCACGAATTTCTCCTGGACTTAACGCATCCATTACATCATTGAATCGTGAAATGGCGTAATTGGATTCGGCAATGTCAGAAAAGCTAATATAACCTGAGGCAGAATTGTAATTATATGCATAATATTTACTCAAATGATACTCGCCTATCATTCCAAGCTCATCTGGAGTAATTTTAAATTCAGGCATAAATTCCGGACTATTGTCGGAAAATTCAACTTTTTTGGAATCTACCATCGCTGCGATCTCCTTGTGATCATCTTGGTTATTGTTCTGCATATAAAACTCCGTAAGTTAGGATAGAAACGAATTGGTGACCGAATGACATTTTGAGACACTACAATATGTCATCTACTCTGACAATCAATCTGATTGTCATGAACTCTGTTCTGTGGGCTCAACTCCTTTCGTTCTTGTCAGGTTAATATCAAAACTGGCATCCTGATGATTTGAGGGTTTCGAATACTTCATCAGATTCATGAGGAACTCTTCTTGCAAGATATCGTAAAACTTTTCAAGACCATCCCTTCCGAATTGATCGACGATTTCAAATGAACGATACTTACGATTGCAATAATTCGCAAATTCGACTCTGAATCTGAGCTGAAGGAATTGATAGAGTATGCATGCTAGAAGATGGGATTTAATCCCATAACAAATAATGTAATCTTGGTATGTAATGACGAATTCATTTGAAGAGCTGTGATTCAACCGAATCCATGGGAATTGATTTGAATCAATATTTGTGCAATGCTCTTGCATATCATTGGCTTCTGAAAAAATAGCCTTCTTCACCACTGCGAATCTTTCTGGATCTCCAGTAAACAAGTCGTCGCTATCCACATTGTCCAGACAATTCATATCAGAATCACATGCGAGCCGCCTTACCAATCCAATCAAGAAGTTCTGTATATAAAATGAAAGCCCCGTGCCATTTATTTTCATTTCTGAAAAAGAGAATGCAACGTCGTTCCCAAATAGAACCGCTTTGCATCCTGTGCTTTGTTCGATAGTAAAAATCATGGGCAAAATCTCCTGTTGAAAATGAAACACACTGAAATTCAATTACTGCATTCTATTGTATCAATATCTAAATATAAATCAAGAGAAAAATTGCATTATATTATTCTTTTCTCTTGATCTGATATATGACATAGTTCGGTAGATCTCATGCCTATTTCTGATGAATCGAGTTGACCGAGGTCGGTCTTGCACCAAAGCTCCAAAAATCTCAGTCGCGAGATTATTACCCATCAATCGGCTTTATACTTTGGTCTCAGGATTACCATGGAATCACCCAATTTGCTTCATGATGATCGGTCGGCTTTTGACATCCGATGGTTCTTTTCGCTGATAATTCACCGAAGATTCAATAATCTTGCCACTTAACTGGCATGCAATTAAATCTTTCCAATGGACTTGCGAATCTCCTTTCTCAAACATCAATCGGGCATTAAGTGCATTCATGTAAATCCTGAGATTTAATCGTGTGTCTGAAATGATATTCAGGTTAGCTATGAGGAACTTCAAAACAGCTTGGCAAGAATCTGTAGAAAGTCCGTGTGGGCACGTGTAAGCGATTTTATTCATCATTGCCAATAGCTCTTCATCGCTTGGCTCAAATTCGTAAGGCTGAAGCCGCTGTGCTAATGCGAGCAATATATTGGATCTGCCTATCGGCTCATTTGACAGAATGATAATGCCGCCGGAAAACTGGAACTTGAAGCGTTTGTTCTTAATGGTCTTTGTGACAGTTCTATTACCCCAAGTAGCTGCTCTGAGATAGCTTACTGCAACTTTGTTGCTGAGAAGAAATTCCATGTCATCCAGAACAAGCACCTGATCACGGTAAATTGACATAAAATCAAACAGACCAGCCGCAGTCAGGTCACCATTGAGCATTTGCCAAGGGAGACCATTTTCTTGCAGCTGATCCGTCACAGTGAATGTTTTACCAATACCGCCACTTCCATAGAGGAAGAATCCTGGGCTGTATTTCAGAGCAACCGAATCGACTAATGTGCGGATCATCGTCAGCTTTTTCTCAAAACTGATCAACGGATTGGAATACATGCAGTTTACCCTTTGCAGCTACCCCATAAAGGAGCGGGAAATAAAGCGATTAAAGCCCACAAGATGATTTTTTCTGATCAATTGATATCTTCTTCTGGTGATTCCTCTTGAATCACATTCGGCTCACTGATGAATTCAAAATGAGTCAACTCACAGTCTTTATGAGCTTTTGACTTCCAGCCGCCACCAAGCACTGCCTGAATTTGATTTTGCTTCAAACCCTTACCACTGATCATGAGCTTAACATTCAATTCTATGAGATATTCGTTTTTTGGAATGTTATCAGTAGAAATCTGCTTCCTGACCCGTTTCTTGACGGTGGTTTCAGGTTCAATGAAATGATATAAAGCGGAATCATCTTCATCCAAGAAATCATCTTCAACAATAAGATTCTGTTTGTGGATCTCTACCGCCTGCGGTTCAGGAAGCGATTTCTTTTTAATTCCAGTAAGGCAACCAAGCACTTTCATAAAGCCCAATTGACCATCATGTTCTTTCAATAATTTCTCGACACGTTTTCGATTTTTAGCGATCAGCATCCAGCGATTCAGGGTTTGATAGCTTTGCGAAGGGAAATGTTCAAGCAGCTCTTTTTTAAATGACCCGTGCATGGTGCTACGCTTCAGCTCCAAGAGATATTCGCCGTGCTCTAATGCAATCATAATAAGATTGGAATCATAGGAATTCCATTTCGCTAAGGCGTCTTTCACCCTGCCAATCAGGTTGGATCTGTGGTCCAGCTCAGCCTTACAGGTGATTTGATCAAGTTCCGCAATAGCGGTGACTGAAGCTACCAAACAATTACGATGATCTGACATGGTCGATGCCTCCTGAGAGAAATAGACAATCCTGAACAATCGATGCTGTAAAACCACAGGCTAATTCAAAAGCCTGAGACCGACACAATATTCGACACGATTCGCTCCTGCGAGGAATTTAAGAAAATGCTATTGAATTGTATTGTCATCACTCCACCGATAACATCATCAATATATTAACAATTTCAATGCAAATCAAGAAAAATACAAAAAAATTTATTTTTTTCTGGATGCATTTTTAAGATGAGGGTTCTTGTATTTGGGAGATGGTGCTGCCAACCCTACAAAATAGCTGTGAAAAAGCTGTGTCCTATCCAATAATATATTATCAGGGCAAACTCACATGTAATGCATATTGTATTTGCCATTAGCATCTTATGACAGTCCCGATGTCAATTAGGTGTCAACTCGCTGTAAAATGAAATTTCAGTCTTCGGCGAGAAAGGAAACAATTGTTCCATTAATCCCGATCTCACAGCTTCATGTTATTGAGTCTGAGTGGTTTTCAGCAAGGTATTGACCTGCTCACGACATGATGTGGTGATATGCAATCACTCACTTAATCATATAAGCAATCGACCGATTCTTATTTCATTTATGAGAAATGCAAATATTCATGAAAACTTCATAATACTCACTTGATTTAGTCGATTGTAATTTCTATATTTATTTGTCGAAGCTATTGTTGAAATGAAATGTGTGATTTCATTTCATTGTTTGGTGCGTAAGAATCCAGCATTTAACTGAGGGTGTCGTAGATGGAAACATCAAATTATCAGCCAGATGTAGAGCCGAATGTTTATGGCTTGGATCAAAGTCAATCAAAGCCAGCGTTTGAGAAATCGTTTTCAAAAACTCAATCTATAGCTGTTGAGCCAGATGTTATTCAGCCAGTGTGTGACAACTCACCCATGTTGGAGTCCGAGTTCATTCAATTGGATGAGCTTGAAGCAAAGGCAAGGCAAGCTCTGAGCGATTTTGCCGCATGTATTCGCGAGATTAGGGAAAAGAAGCTTTACAGACAAGGTAGAGATGGGGTCTCACGAACATGGGACGAGTACTGCCGCGAGGTTTTCGGTCAAGTAAAACAGAATATTGACAGGGAAATCCGTGCCTATGAGATCAAGATCGACCTTGAAAAATTGGAAACAAAAGTTTCCACGATTCTGACATCAAGGTCGCATTATCTGGCATTCGATGGTCTTGATGAGATTCAAAGGCGGGCTGCATTCGAAATCGTGAAAAGCAAATACGATAAAAAAGGTAAGGTTACAGAAAATACAGTTAAGGAAGCCGTTAAACAGATCTCATATCCATCTGGTCAACTCAAAGTGACCAACAAAACAGTTGCCGATGAACCCCAAAATAGAGATCAAATATTTGATGATCCGTTGGCTGAATGCCTTATTCGAATAACAGATGCATTTGAAACCCTCAACAATATCGATGAGAAATATATGATATTAAATAGGGATAATCATATTGGTTGGAAAGAATAAATTGCATGGATTAATGCTAATTGGTTGTCATTTAACAAGAAATTTGAAAATACAACTACAGTAAGAAAATTCCTGAATACACTTTTTGAAATGCCAGATCCACCGGCTGATGGCTAATGGATCATGTTATTTCACCACCCCGCAATTTTTTTGGCTCTCCCGCTAGATGAACCTTTTCCAGCCCATAAAAAGAAGCGTATAGTTGTTGCAAAAAGGACTTTGCAACATTTTTATTTCAAACTTTTTCTAAATTCATTTCTGGATTATTATTTCTGTAACATTTCTGGTACTATTGCGGTTAAGTCATTTCATTATTATGACTTATCTCCTCAGTAATTGAGTCTCTCTGCCGTTTCCTGAAGATCATCCTGCTTTCGTAACGTGTATCGACAGATTGTGTTTATATTTTCATGTCCCAGGATTTGCGCCAATGAAACCAGATCATTGGCATTGTCTTTCAAAAACTGATGGGCGAATGTGTGCCGCAGCAGGTGTGGATGAATTTTAAAACCTACCAGAGCTGAGTATTTCATGCATAATGCCGTGATGCCACTTTCTGTAAGTGGACCTCTTTCACCAATGAAAAGTTCGCTGCATGAAACTCTAGTGCCTCTTCAAGCCTAATAAGTGGGGTTGATAAATTTTGATTTGCTGGGAAACTTCCGGTCACACGGAGGTTCCTATGAACAAGAAGTATATCGTTCGACTGTCCGATGAAGAACGTAGCGTTTGTCAGGAGATCATCAAGAAGCTCAAGGGATCATCACAGCGGTTTCGTCGTGCACAGATACTGCTGAAGGCGGACGCGGATGGGCCTGGCTGGACGGATGCCAAAATCGCCGAGGCTTTCGATTGTCGGGTACAAACAATCGAGAACCTCCGCAAACGCCTTGTCAACGAAGGCTTCCAATTGGCTCTCGACGGCAAGAAACGCCCGGAACCACCCACCCCCTGCAAGCTCGATGGCGAGGCGGAAGCAAAGCTCATCGCCATGCGATTGGGTAAGCCACCGGCGGGTTACGGGCACTGGACGTTGCAATTGCTTGCTGACGAGTTGGTCGCCTTGGAAGTGGTTGACTCGATCAGCCCCGAGACGGTTCGCAAGACGCTAAAAAAAATGGCATGACGAAGCGAAAAATCCAGTACTGGGTGATTCCACCGGAACAAGATGCTGAGTTCGTCGCCTGTATGGAAGAAGTGATTGAAACATACGCTCAGGCTTACGATCCAAAGCGTCCTGTGATTTGTATGGATGAGCAACCCGTTCAGTTGATCAAGGAAACGCGAAAGCCGATCGCCGCGACGAAAAAGCATGCCAAACGCGTTGATTACGAGTACGAACGCAATGGCACGGCCAGTATTTTCATGTTCGCCGAACCTCTATCGGGATTCCGTCAGGCGACCGCTCGCAGGCAGAGGACCAAGTTAGACTGGGCTATTGAAGTCGCAGAACTGTTGGATACGAGATACGCAGCACACGAAGAAGTGGTCCTCGTCTTGGACAATCTCAACACGCACACCAAAGGGGCCTTCTACGAAGCGTTCGAGCCGGAACGTGCACGAGCGTACATTAAGCGAATCAGGTTTTGTTACACCCCGAAACACGGCAGTTGGCTGAATGTCGCTGAATGTGAGTTGAGTTGTCTGACAAGCCAGTGCTTGAGCAACCGTCGTATCGGTGAACTGGCCGAACTGGAGAACGAAATTGAGGCATGGTCAAAAAATACGAACGCGAAACAGCGAGGAATTGACTGGCAGTTTTGTATTGAAAACGCTCGAGTGAAGCTGAAGCGACTCTACCCAAGGATCAAGACTTGAAAGGGCACTAGGCACTGACTCAACCTTACCAAACTATCAGTTTCTCAACAGCCCCCCAGACCGGTAAACCTTAGCTGATACCAGCGATTACAATATTCCGGAAACAGAAAATTCCAAAGGCATTTACTGTGCGAACATCTCATATTTCAGTCTTCCCTCCCACCTCCAGCTCCGCCTTTATCTTGCCTATCTGCCTCGCCAGCTTGCCCACCTGCTTTTGCAGCTCGGGCCGCAGGGATTCGATCGCATCTTTTTGTGTCACAATCCAGCGATCCCATGCCCAAAGATTCCGGGCCAGCTCAGCTTCGATATTATTTTTGTCTGCGGCTGTTGGCCGACGGCCACCCACACGGCGTCGCCCCTGCCTGGCCAGTATTTCGGTCTGAAGCCGGTGGCTGCTCCACCGATGTTTTAGGGCAAGATCGGTCAGTTCGTCGCGTAACTCGCCTTTGCGCACGCTAACCAGTTTGACGAAGTGCGTGATTTGCAGGGCATGCTTTGCTTTCCGGAACTTTTTGTAAAGCCTATCCAGCTCGGCACGGCTGTAACCCGTCTCTTTGGCCGCCATGGCCCGAAGCTTCTGGGCTGTATCACGGTTTATTTGGTAAAGCTCAGCCTCGGCCTTTATCGCATTAGGCGCTGAGAATTTGCCGCAATTTTTCATGATTTCCAGGCCGATTTGATATCGATCCTCGATTTGCCTGATCGCTGCTTCGACTTTGTCGTTTTCGGCTGGTTTCTTTTTCGGCGTCATGGCTGATTATCCTATGAAAACTGATGTGGTTGATGTAAGAATAAATTCTGGATTTTAGACGTTTGCTCTTGATTTTTTCCAATTCAAGATTCAGAAGTTGACGATTGATTGCTGCCTATCAGTTGCTAGCGGACACTATTGATGCCGGGGTCTGATCGTGCATTCGGGTAGCAGGAGAGTTAAAATTATACGAAGAACATTTTGGGATTATCCAGATCCACCAGTAATCCCATTAAAAAGGTAACCTATCATCAATGCCTCATGAAAAAATGTTGACCCTAAGAGACGTAAAAATCAATCCGTGTAAGCCATTTTGTGCCAAGCATCACGGATAAATCCATCTGCTTTCGGAATAGCCCCTGAAGCATCGTCGGCAAGAGTTCAATAATATTGTTGAATGTAGCCAAAGGCCTTATCGAAAAGGTCCTGGTCGGTATGCAGACTGTATTTCCTCAACGCTGTCCGCAGTGCTTTCCGAATTTCTCTTTCGCCTGAAGTTGTTCCCTGCCATCCTTCGAAACGAACGATACGGACAATCCCATCGATATCTGTAACGATTCGCTCAACGATCACATGCGTGCTCTTGTTTTTCACCTCGTTAAAAAGTTCTGTCAATGCGGCGAGTGCACGATCCTGCTCTTCTGCCGGGTCTTCTAATTTCTCTGCTTCGACCGTGTCTTTGGCAATCACAAGGATGCCCTTGAGAAAGTCCAGGCTATTAATCAGCCCTTGTTCATGCTTTTCGCGGATTTTCTCTAATCTCTCCCCTAGCTCTTGAAACCTCGGGTCCCCGGCATGTTTCCTTAGTCTCGCTACCAGCTTGATCTCTACCTCACGTGCCTTCTTCGCCGGGTTGGCATCGTTCAAAATACTGTCAAGCACATCGGCATCCAAAACCAGGGCCTCAATGTCATCACGCACAGCTTCCACATGAACGTTTTGGTTGATCAGTTCGATGGTTTTTGCACCAAGGCGATGCCAGAGCAGCTTGCCGTTACCGCTCACGGGCTTCACAGATTCATAGACCTGCGTCAGCCATTTGTAATCTTTGGAATAGGGACCAAGACAAGGATCAGGAGATAGCGCCTCCCAAATGGTGCCAAGCACACTATATTCGCCGGCGAATTTATCTCTTGTTTCATTGTTTGGTAGATGCTGCTGTGCCTCCATCAAGCCTTCGTAGCCGCCAACGCTGCGATCCACATTCGGGAAAAAGGCAAGGCACTTCTGCATCTGCACCGGCAGGGCCTTTCGTAGTTCATCGATATTGCTAACCACCTGCTGCACAGCCTTCTCGTCAAAGTCAAGCGCCCGGGCCACGTCATCGAAAATGCCTATGTAATCCACGATCAAACCATGCGTTTTTGATTGGCCATAGGTCCGGTTCACACGGCAGATGGCCTGCAAGAGGTTGTGATCCTTCATCGGCTTGTCAAGATACATCGCCTGCAGAATCGGAGCGTCGAATCCAGTCAGCAATTTGCTTGTGACAATAACAAACTTCAACGGGTCTGCCGGATCACGAAAGCGGTCCAGTAGCTTTTCCTCAGCGTCCTTATCACGCAGGTGCACGTTCCACGATTGCGGGTCCTTCTGGCCAGCGCTCATCACAACGGCGCTAGCATCGGGGCCAATGATCTCGTCCATCACCTTCTTGTAGATCACGCAGCACTCGCGATCAAAGACCACTACCTGCGCCTTAAAGCCGTTCGGCTTCACTTTAGCCTGGTAGTGCCCAACAATGTGCTCCACCACGGCACGCACTCGCTCTGGGTTCTTCACCAGCACGGCCATTTTGGCGGCACGTTTGGCAAGGTCGTCCCGATCCTGCTCACCCAGGTCACCGGTAATCTGTTTGTAGGCTTCATCAATTGCGGTTTTGTCAATCTTGAGTTTTACCG